>CAYJXH010000008.1:0-13344 GCA_964373975.1 uncultured Nitrospirota bacterium
CCCTACAACATATCAACGCCAATTCTCTTCCGCCTATTAGAAGAAAGAGGACATATTAGGAATATGATTCTCATGCTTCAGAAAGAGGTGGCGGAACGTCTAGCGGCGCAGGCAGGCTCTAAAACTTATGGGGCGCTTTCGATTCTCTTTCAGCTATTCGCTGATGTCAAAATTGCATTTTCCGTTTCCGCAAATTGTTTTCGTCCCCGCCCCAAGGTCGCTTCCGCCGTGATTCATGTCACGCCGCTTCTTACGGCCAAAGTACCTATTCTCAATGAACCTTTTTTTGAAAGAGTCGTTCGCGGCGCATTTTCCCACCGAAGGAAGTTTCTTTTAAATACCTTAACTGATGCGGGTTTTGACCGTGATCTTCTCTTAAAAACCTTCGAGAAAATGGGTATGGATTCCCATCGCCGTGCAGAAACGCTAACCCTCGCGGAATTTGCCTCTCTCGCAAACGCGTTGTTTACAGCAACAGAGAAGCATTTGCAATGACCCGCTAAAACTGGTAGCATCTTTCTCACGGTTTTTCTATGAAAATTACACGTCGAAAGACAAGACAAATTCAGGTAGGATCGGTGAAGATCGGCGGGGACGCGCCGATTGTGGTTCAGTCAATGACCACTTCGGATACGCGCGATGTTGTGGCCACCGTTGCAGAAATAAAACGGCTTGAGGCCGTCGGATGCGAGATCGTTCGCGTGGCCGTGCCAGAACAAGCCTCTGCCGACGCGCTTCCAGAAATCCGAAAACAAATCTCAATTCCGCTCATTGCGGATATTCATTTTGATTATCATCTTGCATTAGCGGCGCTAAAAGCGGGCGTGGACGGGCTTCGTTTGAATCCGGGTAATATCGGTTCCAAGGAACGCGTTACAAAAATTGTAAAAATGGCAAAAGATCAGGGCGTGCCGATTCGCGTGGGCGTCAATGCGGGTTCGTTAGAACGCGACCTTTTGGAAAAATATGGCTACCCTACCGCAGAGGCAATGGTCGAATCGGCCATGCGTCATATTGCAATTTTAGAGGAGCAGAATTTTTACGACACGAAGGTATCGCTCAAGGCATCGCATGTGGGTTTGGCGGTTGAGGCTTATCGTCTTTTTTCTCAAAAGTCAGACTACCCGCTCCATCTTGGAATTACTGAAGCGGGAACGGTTGCGACTGGCGCCGTGAAATCGGCTGTGGGAATGGGCATTCTATTGGCCGAAGGCATTGGCGATACCCTTAGAATTTCTCTTGCGGGCGATTCAACCGAAGAGGTGCGCGTGGGATTTGAGATATTAAAATCTCTGCATCTTAGGAAACGGGGTGTCAATGTCATTGCCTGTCCAACCTGTGGTCGGCTGGAAATTGATGTCATTGGTCTTGCCAATAGATTAGAGGCGCGCTTTGCACATATCACCGAATCCATTGATATCTCCGTTTTGGGATGTGTGGTCAACGGAATCGGGGAAGGGAAAGAGTCTGATATTGGCATCGCAGGAGGCCGCGGGGTTGGGCTTCTTTTTCGCGGCGGCGAGATTATCAGAAAGGTGCCACAGGAGGCATTGGAGGCGGTGCTTATAGAAGAAGTGGAAAATCTCGTTGCGGCCCGCCATGCTGAAAGAGAAAAATCTTACGCGGCCACTCAATAATATGTATTATTCCCAAGCCCTCATTCCAACCCTTCGAGATGATCCCGCTGATGCCGAAGTGATTAGCCATAAGCTGATGTTACGCGCGGGCCTCATCCGCAAACTATCTGCTGGGATTTATTGTTATCTTCCATTGGCACTTCGTGTGCTTAGGAAGATTGAAAAAGTTGTGCGTGAAGAGATGGCCAAAACAGGGGCGCAAGAGCTTTTGCTTCCGGCATTACAACCTTCGGAACTATGGGAAGAGACGGGGCGATGGCAGAAATACGGAAAAGAGCTGATGCGCCTGAAGGATCGGCACGATCACGATTTTTGTTTAGGGCCAACGCATGAGGAGGTCATTACCGATCTTGTCCGAAAAGAGGTTCGCTCCTATCGTCAACTGCCCATGACCCTTTACCAGATTCAGACGAAGTTCAGAGACGAGATTCGGCCCCGTTTTGGCATTATGCGCGGACGCGAATTTATCATGAAAGACGCGTATAGTTTTGATGCTGATTTAGAGGGTGCCCAAAAAAATTATCAGAAAATGTTTGATGCCTATCACGCAATTTTTTCCCGCGTGGGACTTCGATTTCGCGCCGTGGAGGCGGATAACGGAATGATTGGCGGTTCTACATCCCATGAATTTATGGTGCTAACCGAAACCGGCGAAGAAGCGATTGTCTCCTGCACCGCCTGTTTATACGCGGCCAATATAGAGAAAACAGAGATCGGCCATCAAGCCGTGGGAGACCCGTGTCCTCGGTGTGAAAAGCCTGTGACCATTGATCGCGGCATTGAGGTGGGTCATGTCTTTTTGCTCGGCACCAAGTACAGTAAAGAGATGCACGCATTCTTTTTAAATGAGAAGGGAGAGGAACGTTTTTTTGAGATGGGTTGTTACGGCATTGGGGTCTCCCGAATTATCGCCGCGGCCATTGAGCAGAATCACGACGAGAAGGGCATCGTTTGGCCTCTGCAAATCGCGCCGTTTGTCGTGCATATCATTCCAGTGCAAGAAAAATCCGAAAAAGTAATGACCGCCGCAAAACAAATTTACAACACGTTGATGGAAAAAGGAATTGATGTCATTTTGGATAATCGCGCCGAACGGCCGGGAGTAAAGTTCAATGACGCCGATATGCTTGGCGCGCCGTATCAAGTTGTGATTGGCGAAAAAAACCTTGAAAAAGGACTGGTAGAGTTAAAAGAACGAAAGACTGGCGTACTAACAAAAATAGAAACGGATCATGCCGTTTCACGGCTTCTGTCCCTTATTTTGTCCCTTACTAAATAACAACACACCGCATTAATTGGATCGGAGTGTGTTCTTTCCGGCCATGGCGGGAGAAACCTGCGGATTAGAAACACTGCTGACGCCCTTGAAAATCTTATAGGTTTTCAAAAGATCAATTGCCTTTTGCAGTTGAATATCTTTCTCGTCGGAAGCACCCGCAGAATCTGTCTCTTTTTTTACGGCAGTTGTCTTGTCTCTATCGTCTGTTTTTGCGTCTGCTTTTGGCTCTTCGGGTTCTGATGCTTTTATCGGTTGTTCTAATTTCACAACGATATCGGGCGTAATGCCTTGGCCATGAATGGAGCGTCCTTTTGGGGTATAATACTTTGCCGTTGTAAGCCGCAATGCAGATCCATCTGATAAGGGAAGAATGGTTTGAACCGATCCTTTGCCAAACGACTGGGTTCCTAAAACCACGGCGCGCCCCCAATCTTGAAGCGCCCCTGAAACAATCTCCGACGCGGAAGCCGATCCTTTATTGACCATCACCACCATGGGAACCTCTTTCCAGAAACCCCCGCCATGGCCGACATAATCATCCTTTTTGCCCTCACGAGATTTGACCGAAACGACGAGTTTTCCATCGCCTAAAAACTGCTCGGAAACCTCCACGGAAGAGTTTAACAATCCTCCGGGATTGTTTCGCAAGTCTAGTATTAAAGATTGAACATTTGCCACCTTTAATTTTGCCAATGCCGTTGCCAAGTCGTGCGCGGTCTGCTCCTGAAACTGGGTGATTCGGACGTAACCAATATCGCCCCCTAATACTTTTGATTTAACACTCTGGACAATGATTGTCTCCCGAACCATTTCAAATATCATGGGTGTTTTCTGATGCTCACGTTCTATTGTCAGAACCACTTTTGACCCCTTAGGGCCTCGCATCCGATGCACGGCATCCATTAAACCAAGCTCTTTTTCCAACACCTGATCATCAACCTTCAAAATAACATCTCCGGATAAAATTCCAGCACGATCAGCGGGCGTTCCTTCAATGGGCGCAATCACAACGACCTTGCCATCCTTCGCGCCCACTTGCAGTCCTAGCCCCCCAAACTCCCCTTTGGTATCAATCTGGCTCTCTTTATAAACATCCGGAGGCATATAGGAAGAATGGGGGTCTAGCGTTCCAACCATGCCGTTAATCGCCCCGTCAATTAAATCTTTGCTCTTAACCGGTTCTACATAACTTCTCTGTATCGTAGATAAAATCTCGGTAAAAGTCTTTAACCCTTCATACGGCCCCTCCTGCGCAGAAACCGCGCCGTCCCACACTTTTAAAAAAAACGGGGCAGACAAAATACCCAGCACAAAAATGGCGAGAGCAACCCCTAATTGTCTATTGGTTTTCATGATTATTTTAACCCCTTTTTTGAAGCCATGTTAAAGGATCCATGGGCTCGCCCTCATGTCGAATTTCAAAATAAAGCCGATTCCCTTCAGAAAGTCCCGTTTCCCCCACCGTTCCAATGGGGCGATTTTTCACCGTTTTTTGTCCTACTGAAACAAGCAATTTCGCGAGATGTCCATACACGGAATAGAAATTTTCTCCATGATCCATAATAATCATCATACCATATCCTTTGAACCAATCCGCATAGATAATAGACCCCTCATAAACCGCCCGAACCTCTTCTCCCTTGGATGTTTCGATTTCAATCCCTTTTCGAAAAACATACGTATTGAATTTAGGATGTTTCTGCCTGCCAAAAAGCGAAACAACCGATCCATCGTTCGGCCATGCCAGTCGGCCTTTTACCTTGGCAAAATTTGCCAGTGGCGGCAAAGCGGGTTCCTTAAGTTTAAGGCGCTCCGCCTCCAATTTCTTAATGAGCGATTTTAACTGTATGGACGATTCATCTAACTCTGTGATCGCCTTTTCATAATATGATTTTTCATTTCTCACACGAGATAAAAGCTGGTACTTCCTATTTTTTTCTTTTCCAATCTCGGAAAGTTTAGTCACCAAAGGCTCTCTCTCGGCAACCAACTGCTGTTTCATGTTGTCTAATTGATTCGTTTTCGTTGTAAGTTCTAATTGTTCCTCCTCAAACAATGCAAGAATTTCGGCCTCTTTTTCCGCGATGGTCTTAACATAATGAAGCCGCTTTAAAAAATCGGAATAATTGGGCGAAGGAACCAAAATCTTTAAAATACCGCTTGATCCTTCCTGATAGAGCACTCGAACCCGTTTGGTAATCAGCCCTCTGCGTTCCTCAATGGATTGATCTAAGACCGAAAGTGCGGTAGATAAATATCCTATTTCTGATTCTTTTTTTTTAATTCTACCCTCAATAGAGTTTGCATCGGTCTGAAGGCTTCTCACGCGGTAATCAATCGTTTCTAACGTTGATAAAACCGATTCTTCCTGCTTTTTTAACGCATTTTTTTCCTTCCTCTTTTCATTGATTTCGCTCTCTAATCGCTTGAGCTCTTTTCTTTCATTTTCAATATGTTTATTGATGACGGAGAGGTCTTCCTTTGCGCTGGCCAAACCATTGAAGGAGAAGATCATGGTGACGATAGCAAAAACAAAAAGCGCCGCCTTCCGTTTTAAGTGCATTTTTGCTCGAAAACGCATAAAATAGGTTAAAGAAATCTCTCCCCCAACACCTCCTAAAAAGGCACCTGTTACAATCATTCCTGTGATGACCCCCGGCGGCAAGAAATGCAGTGTGACTAATTTTCCAACCACGCCTTCAACTTTAGTAAGATGTGTATCAAAAAAATTGTACACGCTAAAAATGGCGCCACATGAAAGCCCGCCGCTGATAGCGCCTAATAACATCCCCTCCAGAAGAAACGGATTTTTGATGAACCTCGGTGTTGCCCCAATCAGCTTCATAATCTCCACCTCTTCATGCCGATCATGAAAATGAAGCCTAACGGCATGGGCAATAATCGTAATAACCGCAATCGTCAATAACCCCCCAATTGCTAATCCTGAAAATCTTAAAAGGGTTAGAAAGTCACTAAAATTTTGCAACCACTCCGCGCCATATTGTACCTCTTCTACGCCGACAAACTTACTCATTTCCTGCGACAGACCGCCAATTGCTTTTGGATTTTGATAGTCTGGTTTGACATTCACTTCAAAAGACGCGGGCAAGGGATTCGTCCCCAAATGTTTTACAAGCGTTTCGCTCTGAAACTCCTTTTTGAACAGTTCTAATGCGTCTTCCTTAGAAAGATACCGGAAGGAGGCGACGCGCGGGTCAGCAGTAAGGGCGCGGTGAATGAGGGCAATCTCTTCCTCTAAAACCGTGTCATTCAAATAAACGGAAAATTCCACATCTCTTTGTATGGACGAAAGAAGCCCTTGGACATTGAAGTAAAACAGCAAGAAGAGACCAAACAGCATGAGGGTTAAGGTGAGCGTAATGACCGAAAAGAAAGCCAGAGACCGGTTCATCCGAATGTTTTGAAAGGCGCATTTCAAAAAATAGAACATCCTTACTCTGTCCTTCCATTTGAGACAATTTTCCCGTGCAAAAGCGTTACCATGCGGCTGGGGATTTTAGAGATCGCATGACGTTGATGCGTTGCCACCACCACCGTGGTGCCAAAGGTATTGATATTTTTTAGAAGATTAAAAATCTCTAGAGAAAGCATTTCATCCAAATTTCCCGTGGGTTCGTCTGCCAATAAAAAGAGGGGATGGTTGACCATGGCGCGCGCAATAGCAACCCGCTGTTGTTCTCCGGCGGAAATAGCATCTGGAAGTTTCCGCTCGTGACCCTGCAGTTGTACCATTTCCAATACTTCATGGACCCGTCTTTTTATCTCCTTTCCAGAAGATTTCCCTACTATTTCCATTGGAAGGGCGATATTGTCAAAAACCGTTTTACGGTGGATCAGCTTAAAATCTTGAAATACAAATCCAATGGTACGCCGCAAATAGGGGATTTCCCATTCTTTCAGTTTAAAGATATTTTTGTTATTTACAAAAAGCTCTCCTTGTTCTCCCCGCTCTTCACAGAATATCAGCTTGAGTAAGGTTGTTTTACCCGCACCAGAAGCCCCCGTTAAGAAAACAAACTCCCCCTTTTCAATTTCCAAACTAATATCATCGAGTGCTGGTTCTATTTCTCCGTACGTCTTGGTGACATGCGCCATCCGAATCATATTGTGCCTTCATCCTTCGCGTATAAAGGTAATGGAATCTTTCCTGAAACCAATTCCTTCAAGATATTCTTATGTTGCGCTTTCATCCATTCTTGAATCGCTTGTTCCGATGCCGCTTTCGGACTACAGCAAAGATAGGCTGTCTTTCTGGACAATAAAGCGGCTCCCCCAAGAAACAAAAATGTTGTAACCGTGGGATAGGCCGATCCTTCCGACTCTGTTTGGACGTGATAGACTTCCCCCTGATACGCTATATTGGTATTAAATCCAGTCACCATGCTAAAAAGACGATCTCCCTTCAAAGGCATTTTGAAACAAGGTTATGGCAACCCCCGTTCCATCTTGCAGTGGCCGTGCCGCCTTGATAACCGCCACGACATCAAAGCGGCACAAGACGGTCAATAGTTTTTTTTGCTGAAGATATGCCGATGCGACACGAATTATTTTCTCCTGTTTTCGCAGTGTAACGGCACCCTCCGGACCGCCAAATTGCGAACTAGATCGCGCCTTCACTTCAACAAAGACCAACGTCTCCCCCTCCCACGCAATCAAATCAATCTCGCCAATAGAACATCTAAAATTTTGCTCTACGATCTTGTAACCGCGTTTTTTTAAATAGTCCGCCGCAATCGTTTCGCCCTCTTGCCCTGTCATGATATTACAGAGGCTGGCGCATCCCGCACCCCTCGAAAGGTTTTTCGATGGAGCCGACTGGGGCCGTGCTTCCTTATCATATCAAAATGTGCCCTTGTTCCGTAACCCTTATGCGCCTGAAAATTATATTGTGGGAATTCGTGATGATATTGATTCATCAGGCGATCCCTTGTAACCTTCGCAATAATGGAGGCCGCCGCAATCGTTACCGAAAGATTATCCCCATCAATAATCCCCTTTTGAGGAATGTTTATATGGGGAAGTGTTAGGGCATCAATTAACAGGTAGTCTGGTGTTACGGAAAGCGCGGAAAGACTCCTGCGCATGGCCAACAATGTTGCGTTGAAGATATTAATTTCATCAATGGTCTCATTGTCAACCACGCCCACGCCAAAAGCCACGGCCTGTTTGAGTATTTGATCAAAAAGCAATTCCCGTTTTAGCGGACTTAACTGTTTGGAATCGCGTATTCCGACCATGGAATGGGAGGAAGGAAGAATCACTGCGGCGGCAACGACGGGGCCTGCCAATGGCCCGCGTCCCGCCTCATCAATACCGCACAAGCGACGATACCCCAAAAAGGCGAGCGCCCTTTCAAACAAGGCCATTTTCTCATCTTTTTTGCACCCTTCGCTTTTTTTGCACGCTTCGGATATTTCTCTTCCCATGTCCGTATCCGTAGGGGGCGACCCTTGTGGTCGCCCCTATTTCGGGTAGCCACAAGGGCTACCCCTACTGCGAAAGATATTTATTTCTCAGACGTGGCGAGCACCTCCAAAGCTTCTGGCTCATTGCTTACCGGCACCAAAACAGGTGTTACGCTTTTTTTGGAAACGATCTCCCTCTTCTTTTCAGAAAGACGCGCCGCACGCCCACTGCGTTCACGCAAATAATAGAGTTTTGCGCGGCTGACATCCCCTTCTCGCATCACCTCCACACGCTGAATGGATGGGGAATGCAATGGGAAAATACGCTCTACGCCGACGCTATAAGAAATCTTTCGAACGGTAAATGTTTGGCGATGCCCTGTACCCTGCATGCCAATGACAATCCCTTCAAAAACCTGAATACGTTCTTTTTCCCCTTCAACAATTTTTAGATACACCTTGACGGTTTGCCCTATCTTAATTTGAGGAACGGTTTCCTTTAAAAAAGACGTTTCTAATTTTTGTAACTGATTCATTTTATTCTTCTCCTTTTAACACCATCATACATTTTACAGGGGTGCAAAGCCCCTCCATGCATTGTAGGGGCGACCCTTGTGGTCGCCCGATTTTGGGCAGCCACAAGGGCTGCCCCTACATCCTCACGTTAATAGATCGGGCCTTCTTTGTTGCGTATTTAAAAAGGCCTTCTCTTTTCTCCATTTGGCAATCGCCGCATGGTTTCCGGAGAGCAACACCTCCGGGACTTTCATTCCTTGAAACTGCGCTGGACGCGTATAATGAGGATACTCAAACATTCCCGCAGAAAACGATTCTTCCGCAAGCGACAGGGGTTCCCCCAATACCCCCGGAATCAGCCGTGTGGCGGCATCCACCATCAACAGGGCCGGCAGTTCCCCTCCGGTTAAGATATAGTCCCCAACCGAGACCTCCTCAAGGGATACCCCTTCTCCGACCCGCGCGTCAATCCCTTCATATCGTCCGCAAATAAACACCAACGTTCTTGTCTCTTTTGAAAAATCGAATGCCATCGCCTGATTGAATATTACGCCTTGCGGCGAAGGCATGATGACGCGGAAAAAACGCTCTTCTTGATCTTTCCGAATGGCCTCTAGGGCGGCAAAGATCGGCTCTGGTTTTAAGACCATCCCCGGCCCCCCGCCATAAGGGACATCATCGGTTGTGTGATGCGACCCAATACCAAAATCCCGCAACGAACAGATCTGCACATCTAAAAGTGATTTTTCTTTCGCCCGTTTCAAAATACTATACTCAAAATAAGAGGTCACCATCCCCGGAAAAAGGGTTAATATAACGCAGTTCACTATAAATCCAGAAGCCCTTCCATCGGGCAAATTATCATTTCATTTTTTACAATATCAATCTTTTTGACCACCGACTTTAACGCGGGAATCAAATACTCCCGATGTTCTTTCTTGACAACATAAACATCATTGCCGCCTGTTTCCAAAATAGAATCAACCTTGCCTAATAGGATATCCCCTTCCAAATAAACATTCAGTCCTATAATCTCATGCCGAAAGTAATGATCTTCCGGCAGGGCAACGCGATCTTCCTCCGCAATTTGTATCTCTGCCCCCCGCAACAGGTCTGCCTGTTCCCGCGATGTCACACCTTGAAACGTGATAAAGACAAAACCAGAAGCCAGTCTCACGCGCGCTATTTGATATTGTAAGGGCGGTTCGCAAACACCCCCTATCGGCATTTTTCTCCCAACCATAACATGACGAAGGCGGCTAAACCGCTCTGGAAAATCTGTCATCAAAGAGCATCTCACCTCTCCTTTCAGACCTACAGGCGAAAGAATCACGGCTATCGTTACAGGAATTTTAGAGTCTATTCGAGGATCTCCAATACGTAGCGTTTACCAATTTTTGTGGCCGCCGCATTTAATATCGTTCGCATAGATCGGGCGGTTCTTCCCATCTTTCCAATCACCTTCCCCAAATCTTCCTTGGCCACTTTTAATCCAATAATGGCCGTTTTCTCTCCCTCTGTTTCCGTAACAACAACTTCTTCCGGCCGATCTACCAACGACTTTGCAATATACTCCATTAGCTCTCTCATTGTGTAACCTCCGCTTGAACAGGGGCGACTTCGGGTGCCGTCACGACTTTACGATACAATTGGGATTTATTAAAAATGGTTCTCACCGTATCGGTTGCCACTGCGCCTTGTTTTATCCATCTAACGGCATTTTCTTCGTCATATTTTACCGCGTTATTATTGAGGGGATCATACGTCCCTAAAATCTCAATCACCTTACCGTTACGTGCCTTATTTGAATCGGCCACGACGATACGGTATATCGGTCGTTTATGTCGTCCCACACGAGAAAGCCTTATTTTTACTGCCATTGTTCTGTCTCCTTTATGTTGATGAAAATATTTGTCTTAAAATATTTGTCTTAATTGTTTCTTCCATCCCCGCGTGTCATTTCCCCCTGACATTGTTTTAAACATTTTTTTTGCGTCAGAAAACTGCTTGAGAAGGCGATTGACTTCCTGCACAGACGTACCGCTCCCACCCGCAATCCTTTTTCGACGACTGCCATTGATAATATCGGGATTTCCGCGTTCGATCTTGGTCATAGAGGATAACATTGCCTCGGTATGACGCATGTCTTTGTCCATCTGATCTTCCGAGGCCATTTTCGCCATGCCCTTCATCCCCGGAATCATTTCAAACACTTTTGTTAAATTTCCCATTTTTTTAATTTGCTTGATCTGCTCCCGAAAATCTTCCAGCGTAAATTGATTGGTGCGAACTTTCTCTTGAAGTAGCAGGGTGGTCTCTTGAGAAAAATTCTTCTCGGCAAGCTCAACCAAGGAAAGAACGTCTCCCATCCCCAAGATTTTAGAGGCCATGCGATCAGGATGAAAGACCTCAAATGCGTCTAGTTTTTCTCCGGTTCCAATAAACAAAACCTGCGCCCCTGTGATGGCGCGAATGGATAAAATAGCCCCTCCCCGCGCATCGCCTTCTGTTTTGGTTAAGATGATGCCGGTAATGCCCACACTTTCATGAAACTTCTGCGCCACATTCACGGCCGTCTGTCCTGTCATCGCATCGGCAACCAGCAAAACCTCTTCAGGCAAGACACGCGACTTCATGTAAGACAGCTCGCTCATCAGCGTTTCATCAACGGTAACGCGGCCTGCTGTATCAATAATGAGGATATCTGCCCCTTGCGCTTTCCCGATTGCAAGACCATGATCAATAACAGCAAAAACATCTTCACCGGGACACGGCAGAACAATCGGGACATCAATGCCCTTCGCCAAAGTCTCCAACTGTTCACACGCCGCCGGACGTTTTAAATCGGTTGCGACCAATAAAACCTTTTTGCCCTGTTGCTTGAAATATCTTGCGAGTTTTCCCGCCGTCGTGGTTTTCCCCGTTCCCTGCAATCCGACCAACATTATTTTTGTAGGAACCGTCTGTAAGGAAATGCCACGGCTCGCAGGGCACGGTGCCCTCTGCTCTCCCATCAGAAGGCATAGTTCGTGATAGACGATTTTAACGATTTGTTGCCCCGGCGTGAGAGATTCTAAAACCTCTTTTCCAACCGCTTTTTCTCGGACATCTTGTACAAACGACTTAACGACCTTAAAATGAACATCGGCTTCTAAAAGCGCCAGACGAATCTCTCGCATGGCTTCGTCAATGTTCTGTTCGGTTAAGACCCCTCTTCCGCGAATCTTGTTAAAGAGGGCGTCAAACCTTTTTGATAAATTTTCCAGTATCATAACTATTTAAGCGTTAGGGATAAATTGTAACAGACTATAATATATGGAGTATTGATTTTAAGTCAAGGAAAGGATGAATTTTAAATCGAAGAGAGGAAATCTCGGACGGCTTGTACCACCTCATTTTTTTGATCTTTTGTCAGCTCTGAATAAATAGGCAGGGCAATTGTTTCTAATGCGGCCTTTTCTGATTCAGGAAAATCCCCTTGTTTTCCATGCCATCCAGAAAAGCAAGGCTGGACATGCAGGGGCACGGGATAATAAACCTCACAGCCGATCCCCTTGCTTTTTAAATGTTCCAGTAAGGCATCGCGATAAGGAACCCGCAAGACATATTGATTGTAAATAGATTGATTAGAAGGATCAATATACGGTGTAACCACGTTGTTCATCTCGCCAAATTGTTGGTTATAAAATCGCGCGTTTTCGGCTCGAAGATGACTCCATTGCGCAAGATAAGGCAATTTCACAGATAAAATAGCCGCCTGCATGGCGTCTAGCCTGCTATTGATCCCTAAAAAATGGTGGTAATACTTGGGTTTACTGCCATGAACACGCAGAATACGGACTTTCTCGGCAAGGACGGCATCTTGTGTTGTAATCATGCCTGCATCCCCAGCCGCTCCTAAATTTTTTGAAGGAAAAAAGGAGAAACATCCGAACGTTCCCATAGACCCGGCTTTTCTCCCTTTGTAACTGGCCCCTATTGCCTGTGCCGCATCTTCAATGACAGGAATATGATGCCTTTTCGCAATCTCTAATATCGGACTCATATCAGCGCACTGTCCGAACAGATGCACCGGCATAATCGCCTTCGTTCGCGGCGTTATTTTTTCCTCAATTTTATCCGGCGCGATATTATACGTTGCAGGATCAATATCAACAAAAACCGCTTTAGCAGAAAGCCGCGCAATAGATCCACCCGTGGCAAAAAAAGTATAGGGGGTCGTAATCACCTCATCTCCCGGCCCAATGTCTAATGCCATAAGGGCTAAAAGTAAGGCATCGGACCCTGAAGCGCATCCAATAGCGTGAGCGGCATCGGACGCAACAGCGACTTCTCGCTCAAATCGTTCAACGCGCGCGCCAAGAATAAATTGTTGATCGTCTAGTACGGCCTCAATGGCTGAAACAATCTCCCCCCGAATGGGCCGATACTGTGCGGATAAATCTAATAATGGAACAGGCATTTTTTTCTCTAACACACAAACATT
>CAYJXH010000008.1:13444-18074 GCA_964373975.1 uncultured Nitrospirota bacterium
GGATTGATATCACCCCGAACAGGGGGTTCCAAAACAGGTGTAACAGGCAAAGGCTCTCGCACAACTTGATCCTCTAATTTCAGATCGGAAACCACCTCTTGAATAATATCATCGCCGATGATCTCCTTCTTCTGAAGAAATCCCTCAAAAAGCGCATTGTCGCAGATATTGTTGATCAATCGCGGAATGCCATTGGAATAGTGATGAACGGCGGCAAGTGCGGCAGGCGTAAACAACTCTTTTGAGGTTCCAGCAATCTCTAGCCGATAACGAATATAGTCGGATGTCACCTTGAGTGTAAATGATTGCAACTGATAACGGACAGCAATTCTCTGTTGCAGAGGTTTGTCTAATACAAGATAAGAGTCTAAATTGGTTAAACCAAAAAGGATAAATGTAATGAGTTTCTGACTGTCTATTTCAATATTAAGCAGACCCCTGATCTCTTCAATTAACTCTTTACTCTGAAGCATCTGCGCTTCGTCAATTAAGACAACCGCCTTCTTCCCAGAGTCATAAATCTCAACCAAGCGGTCGTATAATTGGCCTAATAGAACGGTTTTTTCCTCAACGGGGTTTTCAACCCCTAACTGAACCGCCACCTTTCGTAGGAGCCATGTGGAGGAAATGGCCGTATGAATAATGACCAAAAGCGCGGCTTCATACTGGGCATCATCGAGATCTTCCAACATTCTTCTGGCTAAGGTTGTTTTTCCTGTTCCAATCCCCCCTTCTAAAACCGCAAGACCTTTCCGCTCCTCTGCCGCATATTTCAACTTGACCAACGCATAAGCATGCTGATAGCTGTTAAAATAAAAGCGACTGTCTACCGCACCCGCAAACGGCTGTTCCTTAAGATGAAAAAAATCAAGATAATTCATTATTTCTTTACAAACCCTTTAGACATAGGAAATTCGTCTTTTTTCTTTTAAGACCGGGGGCACCACTTTCTCTTTTGTACCGACCGTTTCAGATGCAAAGCTTACGGCTTCTTTCAGACGCGTTGTTTCTGGGGTCAACCTCCGGTAGGGAATCTCCTTCACCTTACCCGCAACATCCCGAAAGTTTGGATCAACACGATAAATATCTTTGTAGATGGAAAACGATTTTTCCTTTTCCCCAAGCTGACCATAAATGGATGCCAAGTCATATAAAACCGCAAAACGAATACCCTCCTTACATCTCGGATCGTCAACCCCCTTTTGAAGGACAGCGGCGGCATGAGCAAGATCGCCTTGCTCCGCGTAACAGGAAGCCAGAAGACTCAACACCTCTTGAAATCGTCCAGCCCCGTCTAGTGCCTGCTCAAATTCTCGAATTGCCTTTGCAAAATTCCCTATCTCTTTTTGCGCAACCCCAAGCTGATAACAGGTTTCAAGATACTGTTGTTTTTTCTCATTCTGAACAACCGGCCCGGAATCAGAAACAATCGGCTTGTCCCCAACCCGCATGACCGAAAATGGATTTACGGACAGATCGGCGGACAGATCGGAAAGAATAGCGGAGGACAAATCAAACGATTCTTCTTGTGGTTCAGAAGGAGAATCCGAAAGGGAATCAATTGCGTCTTCCCGATAGCCTTCCCGTTTGGCTTGTAGAAATGGATTGCCTTTTATCTCATCTAACAGAGGGGGAAAATCGCTAGGAATGTCGGCAGAAACGTCAGCAGAAACGTCAGAATGTCTAAAGGATTCAGAAGCGCTACTGTCTATTTGCAACAGGGATAGCACAGCAGGATCAATCTCATGGAGTTCTTTTAGAAGCGCCTCTTTTTTATCAATATCCCCTCTTTTTTCATAAACATTCGCCAGAGAGAGGCCAGCCGCCACCGCCTTGTCGTTCTGCCCCTCCTTTAAATAAATCTCTTTTAACCGAAGATGCGCCTCCTCACGCATTGGCGCTAATTCCTTCACTAAAAGGAGTTTATCAATTGCATTTTTGTTGAATCCATATTTTATATAAGCGTCCGCCTCGGACAAATGGGCATCTACAATAACGTCTGATACCTGATGAAACACATCACCCTTGTCCTCAATAACAGGATGCAGTTTACTGATTTCAGAGGTCGGAATAACGGTCGGCGCAACAAAAATATCTTCCACAATAGGCTTATCAGAACAGACTGCGGTTAATGTAGCCATATCATCGGGGACGATATCTCTGAAGATATCCATTTCATCTAAAAGAACCGATTCGTCCTTTGTTTCCGATCTAGGGGGGGCAAGGGTAATATCCCTCTCGATCTCCATTTCCGCAATAGAAGAACGCACGGCCTCTTTCTCCACAAGATGCTTTAGATAGCCGGGATCAATCTTGATGATCTCCTCAATAATTTGACGTGCTTCAGAGACCATATTTTTACTTTCACAGATGGCCTCTGCCTGTTCGTAGGAGAAGATTGCCTCCCTGAATCTTTCCTGTTTTTGATAAAGCCTTGCGATCGCAAGCGGAATTTCAGGGTCGGAAGCATCAAACTGGGCCAGCTTTTGATAAACGCTGATAGCCCCTTTAAAATTCCCATTTTTCATGTAGAGTTTTGCCGTCTGCTGGTATGCCTCGACGGCATTGCCTATTAAACCACGATCGGCATTAATATCGGCAAGCATCTCATAAACATCAATACGGTTGGGATCAACTTTCAGGACTTTCTTGAGGACGGCAACCCCTTTTAACTCAAAACCGGCTTCCCGATAGACAGTGGCCGCTTTTAAACAGGCATCAATGGCACTTGATTTATCATTAACCCGTAGATAGAGATCAGCGATATTATTATAGATGTTGCCATCTTGAGGGGTTTCTGCAAGCAGTTTTTTCCATTCTGCGATAGCCTTATCAATTTTACCTTTTGCGGCAAATTGCTGGGCGTTATCAATAATGACACCTTTTTGGCTCGCCAAAAAACGCTCTCCCTTCTTGGATAAAGGCCTACCTCATATAATCCTCTAAATACATACCATATTATGCTGGAAAGTGTCAAATGACCTAAAAAGCTGGAACGACGGGAAAATCGGCTTTTCATATCATCCTTTTACGTTAAACCTCATTCCAAAAATAGACGCAAGAAAAAGGCCGTTAAGTGATTTTTAATGAGTATGAAGGATTGGAGCGTGAAAGCCGCTAGAACAATAACGTGCCCTTGAGAATCCACATTGCCACGCCGAAATAAATTGCCAATCCGGTAACGTCTACCAGCGTGGCAACCAAGGGGGCAGAAGATGCCGCTGGGTCTGCGCCAAAGCGTTGTGATAAGAGCGGGAGCATTGACCCTGCAAGCGATCCCCACAGCACGATTCCAACCAACGAAACGCCAACCGTTAAGGCAACCAATGCCCAGTGCGGGCCGTAAATAGGAATAAAAAAGGATACAGCGGCAATTTTTAAAAACCCCATCCCGCCTAATATCCCTCCTAATGTTAGCCCTGTCAGCAATTCTCGTTTCATAATCTTCCACCATTGACTTACGCCCACTTCCCCAAGAGATAACGCGCGGACAACCAATGTAGCCGCTTGAGAGCCGGCGTTGCCTCCGCTGGAGATAATCAATGGAATAAAAAGGGCGAGAACCAATGCTTGCGAGATCTCCTGCTTAAAGAACCCCATCACCGCCGCGGTAAGCAGTTCCCCCAGAAAAAGGATCATGAGCCAACCGGCGCGTTTTTTGATGATTTTACGAAAAGACACATCAATGTAGGGTTCATGAAGCGCCCCTGTTCCACCAATTTTTTGCATCTTTTCAGTCGCCATCGTTTCCGCGACATCAAGCACATCGTCAATGGTCACAATGCCAATCAGCATCCCGTCTGAATCGGTTACGGGCAAAGCGGTAAGGCCCGACCGCCGAAAAACAGGAACAGCAGACACCTGCATATCCGTTGCCTTGAGAGAGGTGAAATGTTCATCCATCAGGTCTGATACCAGCGTTGTTAGAGGTGCCAACAGAAAAACCCGCATTCTAAGATCGTCTATCAAGATGCCGCGATCGTCCACGATATAGATTATGTTGAGCGTCTCGCTGTTTTGGCCATGTTGGCGGATATGATCCAAAACCTGTTGCACCGAAAACGAAGGGTGAACATAGACATAGTCCGGCGTCATCAGACGGCCAACACTCCCATCGGGATAACCTAGCAACAAGATCGCAACCGCCCGTTCATCAGGGGAGAGGAGGTTGAGCATCTGTTTGGTCGCAACCCCCGGCAACTCTTCAAACAGCACCGTTCGGTCATCGGGAGCCATCGCGTTGAGGATGACAGCAATCTCGTCGCTGGCCATTCCTTTCAGCAATTCATGCTGTTTGTCTAACGACAAATACTCAAAGGTCTGGGTGGCCAAAAGACGCGGAAGACAGCGAAAGAGCAGGGCACGGTCTTCGTAAGAGAAGTCGCCAAGAAGATTCGCCAAATCTAACGCAGGCCAATCGGCCAGCGTTTCTCGAATCCGGGCAAAGTTCCTTGACTGAAGGGCCAAAGCCAGTTCAGGAATAATTTCTTTTATTTCAACGGGCATCAATAACTCTATCTGTAAATTTTTAGTGGGTCATTGTAGCTCATTTTGATACCCATTTGAAATGGGCGTATGTTAGCAACAAATAGAACTGTCCGGTTCTGTAACAAATGAATTGTCCGCTTTG
>CAYJXH010000009.1:0-17238 GCA_964373975.1 uncultured Nitrospirota bacterium
AAGAGGACATTTCTATTGCGTCCAAACAGAGGACATTTCTATTGCGTTACGACACTCATCAGGCATCTGGGTTGAATCTCAATAGCTTTTGTCGTATTCTGGTGGGCATAATGAACTTGAAATTATTTCTCGCGAAATGGCAAAAGCAAATCCAATGGATTGTTACCCTCGCCTGTCTTATGGGGTCTGGAGTTGTTCTTTATGTGGGGTACGCGCTCTTTCATGACCGCATGCGCACTTTTTGGATATTCACGTTTTACATGGTTGTTCTCACTGGGGTCGCGATATTTTTTGCACGCCGTCTTATCGCGATGATTGCTGATGCGTAAAGAACCCCTTCTCCTTTGTTAAAGGGGTTGTCCCTAAGGGACGGGGTATTTTAAAAGGAGCATTCACACAATGGCCCGTTATCTTTTTATAAGGCTTATCTCTGTTTTCCCCCTTGCGTTAGGCGTTGCTACAGGGGTCTTTTTTTTAATTCATCTTATTCCCGGAGACCCGATTGATCTGATGCTCGGTGATAAGGCGGCCTCTGCTGATCGCGCCGCGCTTCGAGAGACCCTTCACCTTGATGAACCGATCCTTAAACAATACGGGCATTTTATGCTTTCACTTTCACAAGGGGATTTAGGCCAATCCTTTAGCATGAAAAAACCCGTGTTCGATGTTCTCCTTTCGCGATATAAAGCAACAATAGTGCTTGCGTTTGCGGCTCTTTTTATTGCCATAACCCTTGCGGTGCCTCTGGGTGTTTTTTCGGCGTTGCGGCACGGCAGTTTGCAGGATCAGTCTATTCTCATGCTTTCTCTCTTGGGTGTTTCTATTCCTAATTTCTGGTTGGGGCCGCTCCTGATTATCTTCTTCTCTCTAAAGTTAAACTTACTGCCGGTTTCTGGGCGGGAAGGTCTGCTCTCTTTTGTTTTGCCAGCATTGACCTTGGGCCTCGGAATGGCCGCGCTCCTATTGCGAATAACCCGTGCTTCGGTCTTAGAGATTGTCAAAAAGGACTATATTCTAACCGCGCGCGCCAAGGGACTTCCTGAAAAAATAGTTATAACAAAACATCTCTTCCGAAACGCATTGATCCCCCTGATTACGGTATTAGGTCTACAATTTGGCGCGCTTTTAACCGGAGCAATTATTACAGAGACGATCTTTTCATGGCCGGGACTCGGGCGATTAACCATTTCAGCGATCTACACCCGCGATTATCCTTTGGTGCAAGGGTGTGTTCTGGGCATTGCGTTTACATATCTTCTGGTTAACCTGCTGGTGGATATTCTGTACGTCATTGCTGATCCTCGGGTGCGCTACTAGATGAATATTTTTGTCCCGTTCACCCTGAGCCTGTCGAAGGGTAACATTCCATTCATGGTTCGACAAGCTCACCACGAACGGCCTGTAAATATATTGATAGGACATGATAGCAGATGAAGCACACAGGTATTTTTATTGGCTGTTTTATTTTGACCGGGCTTGCCTTGTTGGCTATTTTTGCGCCGTTTTTTTCTCCCTATTCCCCGTTTGAACTCCACTTGGAACAGGGTTTATCCGCGCCATCTATTGCGCATCTTCTAGGACAGGATAAGCTCGGACGTGATGTTTTCTCCCGCCTCCTCTATGGGGGAAGAATCTCACTGGGGATTGGGGTTGCCGTAACCATGATCTCTGTTTCAATGGGTATTATTGTGGGTTCTCTTGCGGGATTCTTTGGCGGAAGAATTGACGCCATTTTAATGCGTTTAGTAGATATTGTTTTATCTTTTCCGGGGATATTACTTGCCATTATTATGGCCGCGATACTCGGCCCGTCCGTATTGAATGTTATTGTTGCGTTGTCCATTTTAGGATGGGGAGGATTTGCACGCGTGATTCGGGGGCAGATTCTTGTTGCGCGTTGCGAGGATTATATTTTGGCCGCGACGGCCCTTGGGTTACCCCCAAGTCGCGTGATACGGCGCCATCTTCTCCCGAATGTCATTGCGCCAGTGATTGTGGAGGCATCGTTTGCAATGGGACATGCCATTGTTGCGGAGGCTTCTCTTTCGTTCTTGGGTCTAGGAATACAGCCTCCCATGCCGAGTTGGGGCGGGATGTTAAGCGATTCTAAATCATTCCTTCTTTTGGCTCCCCATCTTGTCACGGTTCCGGGGCTTATTATTATGGCGGTTGTTGTCTCGTTTAACTTATTGGGGGATGGGTTAAGAGACCGCCTAGAAGTAAGACGTGCTAAGTAGAAGGCAGTTCCCCGATCTCTTTTACCGAGGAGAGTTTATAACAATTTCTTCCAGCGTTTTTTGCTTTATACAACGCCTGATCGGCCGATTTAACCAATTGATCTATTGTTTTTAGGTCTGCATCTGGGACCCCCGCGATTCCAATGGAAAGGGTTACCTTGTTCAATCGGCGATCAACTTCTTGGTAGTTGTACATGTTGGCCGCGGAAAGCATTCTAAATGCGACCCGTTCCGCGCTCTCTCCGCGCAGCTGCGCCAAGAGAACCACGAATTCGTCTCCGCCAAAACGGGCGACGGTATCCACCCCGCGCACTTGGCCCTGAATCAACTGTGACACAGTCTTGAGAACAGTATCTCCCACGTCATGGCCGCACACGTCATTCACCTCTTTAAACCGATCCACATCAATCATCATGCAGGAGAAGGGGATATTGTATCGCTTAAAACGTTCAAACTCCGCAACCACGACATCCTCAAAGTGCCGCCGATTATAAAGACCGGTTAGTGTGTCTGTAATAGACATTTTTTCCAATCGTTTTAAGACATCTTCGTACTCCGTGTTCTTTTGTTCTAGCCGACTGCGCAATTCTACTTCGCGTAATATGGCCATGACGCGGGTTTTTAATTCCGTATCATCAAATGGTTTTCCGATATAATCCGTGGCCCCTTCCACGAGACCTTCAACGCGTTCTTGAACGTCTCCACGCGCCGTTACCATCATGACGGGCGTGTTTTTCAGTCTCATATCCTTCTTAAGCCAACGACAGATTTCTAACCCAGAAATATCAGGAAGGACTAAATCGAGAATGATAAGGTCTGGGCGGTCAAGCTTGATAATTTTTATCCCGCGCCCACCCGTTTCTGCCCAGAAAACTTCATGTCCCATTTCCTCTAACAGGGTTTTTACATGATTTGCTTCAAAAGTGCTATCGTCAATAATAAGAATTTTAGCCATTTTACAATCCAACCGTAAGCGTAAGTGTAAATTTTAACCCATCTTTTAAACGATAAACTTATTTTACATAAACTGTCAAGATGAGGAGTCCGTTACCAGCAAGGAATGCTGATCCATCTCTGCGGGAATGGGTATTTCCAAAATTTCCAATATCGTTGGGGCAATGTTGGCATGAATGCCGGGTCTAAGATTACGCGCACGAATTTTCTCGTTGGCAGTCACCATGATGAGCGGCACGGGCAGGGTCGTGTGCGCCGTATGAGGCTGGTCCGTTTCGTAGTCAATCATTTGTTCCAAATTCCCATGATCTGCTGTAATAAGGGCAAGTCCTCCCGCCAAAAGCGTTGCGCCAATGATCTTCTCAAGACAGCGATCAATAACACAAACCGCTTCCATGGCGGCCTTTAAGTTTCCGGAATGCCCAACCATATCGGGATTTGCGAAGTTCACCACGATAAAATCAAATCGTCCGTCACGGGCATCGTCACGCCTCGCCGGAGCAACGTCCCCTGCAGGGGACGTTGCCCTCGCAGGGCACGTTGCCCTCTGAATCTGTTGAACAACTGTTTCCGCAACTTCATCTGCGCTCATTGCGGGACGCTGGTCATAAGTGGCCACATCCCTTGGCGACGGAATAAGAATCCGTTCCTCTCCTTCATAAGGGGCTTCACGTCCTCCATTAAAGAAATAAGTGACATGGGCGTATTTTTCTGTTTCCGCAATGCGGCATTGTAAAAGCCCTTTCAGACTTAATTCTTCTGCTAAAAGATGGGTCAGATTCACAGGAGAAAAAATGGCCGGAAGACCGAATGCCCTATCATATTGGGTTAATGTTGTAAAAGACGCGTGTAACGGAAATGTTGTTCTTTTAAAAGAGTCAAATGCAGTTTGCGTTAGGGCGCGTGTAAGCTGGCGCGCGCGATCGGCGCGGAAATTAAAGAAAATAACCCGGTCTCCCTCCTCTATTTTCCCCACAGGCGTATTGTCTTTGCAAAGCACAATAGGGAGAACAAACTCATCTGTTTTCCCCTCCGTAAAACTTTTCTCCACGGCGTCTATAACAGACGTGTTTTTAATGCCTTCTCCCAGAACAAGGGCGTTATATGCTTTTTGTACCCGATCCCATCGGGCATCACGATCCATGGCATAATATCGGCCCATCACCGTGCCAATACGCCAGTTTGCATTGGGTGGGCAATGCTTCAAGGCGTCTTGTAGTTTTTTGAGATAGACGCTAGAACGCAGAGGAGGGGTGTCCCGACCATCTAAAAAAGGATGTACAACAAGCGATTGCACATTATGCTTGCGTGCGATTTCGAGCAATGCCATCAAATGATCAATATGGCTATGGACGCCGCCATCGGATAATAATCCTATTAAATGTAGTGTTCCTTTGCCAATAATTCCCTTGAGTAAGGTCTCGTTTGTGTGGAACGAATGATCTGCGATGGCCTTGTTAATTCGGGTTAGGTCTTGGTAGACAATCCGTCCTGCGCCAATGTTCATGTGGCCAACTTCGGAATTGCCCATCTGACCTTCTGGAAGCCCAACATCGCATCCAGAGGCTTTCAGCGTCGTATTCGGATAGGTAGCGAGCAGGTGTTGGTAGAAGGGAGGGTTGGCTAATGCAATGGCATTGCCCTTTCTCTGTGGATTGATTCCCCAGCCATCCAGAATGATCAGAAGGAGCGGCTTTGGAACAGCCATTAGAAAAGCTCTCCCGCCTTTGCCGTTCGAGAAGGGGGGAGAGCCTCTATGAGGTGGGGTTCTTCCGCCGTCCCGCTGGTCTTATTTTGTTCTTTTTGGATCATAAATGGAATCGCTTCATAGCTATTCCATTGGCCGCACCGCGCGCACCGACCCGACCATGTCGGAGTATGATAATCACATAAAGGACAGTAATAAGGAACAATGACTGCGGTTTTTAACTGAAGTCCTTTCCGAAAGGTTTCGGCGGCCATGTAGGAATCTCCTCGCCGCAAATAGAGGTTCCCTAATATTTTATGCAGGTCAGGAAAATACGTTAC
Source organism: uncultured Nitrospirota bacterium (assembly GCA_964373975.1). Lineage (GTDB taxonomy): Bacteria > Nitrospirota > Nitrospiria > SBBL01 > SBBA01 > JACPZM01. Next base: position 5,220 of record CAYJXH010000009.1, read on the forward strand.
CTGTCCTTCAATTTCAGAAAGAAGATCAAATCCTTCATCAACCATTTCCAGACGATAGTAGAGCTTGCCGAGATAGAACCTTAAAGCGATATTGCGAGGGTCTTTTGCCAAGGCCTTCTGATACGCCTGAAGAATCCGATCTGGCTGTCCCATTTCAAGGCAAAGGGCTTCTAAATGATGCAATAAAATAACATTTTTAGTAATATCATGCCCTTTTTCAAAAAGAGTCAGCGCCGATTCCATGCGTTCGGACTTGATGTATGTCTCGCCAAGACCGATATAGGCAGGAAGGAAATCTTTATTGATTTTGATAGCGCTTTTAAACGACTGCCGTGCGGGTTCTATGTGATTTTGCTTCAAAGAGGCCATGCCTTTTTCAAATTTAATGCCTAATAAAGTCATCTGCTCTCTCCGCTTATTTTCATCTGAAGGAGACAGTTTTAATACCTTCTCTTGGATAAAATGGGCATCCTCCCACCGCATAAGACGTATATAAATATCTCGAAGGCGGGAAAGGGCGGTGAGGTTGGTATCATCCATTCCTACGATTTCTTTTAAAATACCGATGGCTTCATCTGATTGATGGGCCGCGTCTAAGTTCTGGGCCAATCCGAATAAAACCTCCATGTTCTGATCATCGCAAACCCGAGCCTTCCGATAAAGGCGAATCGCTTCATGAAGATTTTTTTCAGACCGATGAATCTTGCCAAGGCGAATGAGGGTATTGAGATGATTCGGGTTGACATCTAAAACCTTTTGAAATAACGAAAGGGCATCTTTATAGCGTTTTGCTAGAAACGCATTGACACCCTCTTTATAGAATTTCTCCAGATTCGCCTCTTTTTTCTGCTGTCTTCGATAGGTAAAATTCAGGTAGATGGCGCGGGTTTGGCGCACACCCACGACAATCATAACCAGCAAACCTCCTAGGGCAATTGAAAAAAGCATGAGCGCGGTTAAAGTGATGTCCATTGATTTTTCTGGCGTGAAAAAGAATGGTACACGGCTGGGGTTTAACTGCGAAAAATAGCCAATAATTGCGATAAACACCAAAAAGAGGAAAATAATAAAGCGCATTTTATCGTACCTTTTTTTTGGGAACTTTGAGTGGGTCGGTCACCGGGGGTTCCGATAGATCAATTCCAAAATCAATGCTCTTGGCATCGGACCAAAGCCCATCGAGATTATAAAATTCACGGGCTTGTTGTTTAAAAATATGAATAATAACGTCACTACAATCAACCAATACCCATGGCGCAGTCTTCCTGCCTTCTATCCCAAGTGGATGGCGTTTATGTTTTTGGAGCACAGTCTCCACAGCGTCAACGAGTGCCCAAATATGGGGTTCGGAACTGGCCGAACAGATCAGATAATAGTCTGTTAATGGTGACAACGCCCCAACATAAAGCAGGGAAATTTCTTCCCCCTTTTTATCTAAAATAGCCTTTGCAATATCAATGGCCTTCTGCTTGGAATCCCAAACATCAGGCGGCTTGCGCGTGATCGCCGCGCCCATTACTTTCTTTTGGGTTACAACTTTTTTAGGAATTTCTCTCCTTTGTTATTTGTGCAAGCCATTCCAATCATCATTTCCCCTTTCCCTTCGCGGGGGTGTATATCCCCGCCTTCATTATATAAGAGATCACCGTTTTGGGCAAGAGGGCATCAACATTTTTTTTCTCTCTTATGCGTTTCCGAATCTCGCTTGCGGAGACCCGCATTGGCGGCATAGCAAGGTAGGTCATCTGCATCTTGCCCTGTATGGCAGGCAGGGTAGGAAGCCGCGAAAAGGGGGTGCCGATTCTTGGAACAACGACAAAATGGCATAATGATAAAAGTCGTTCTGGTTCTTTCCATGCTGACAGCCTCGAAAATGCGTCTGTTCCTATAATAAAAAAGAATTCGTCTTCTGGATAAAGTTTTTTTAGAGCCGATATTGTATCCACCGTATAAGAAACACTAGGGCGTTTTATTTCGATGTCGCAAAGGGCAAAAAAAGGATAGTCTTTCAGTGCCAGAGAAAGCATGTTTCGCCGATGCTGTTTTGAGGCAATATCGTGATCTTGTTTGTGTGGAGACTTTCCTGTAGGAATGAAAAAAACACAAGAGAGGTTCAGTAAAGACAAAACTTTCTCTGCAACTTGAAGATGTCCGTTATGAATCGGATCGAATGTTCCACCGAATAGCCCCATTCTCATTTGATGGAAAAACCTTTCTTTAGATTTTCGATCTCTTGCAATAGCATAGAAAGCATCGAACGGCTAAATTGCACCTTTTTCATCTTTCCCTCATAGAATGATTCTACACCAAAACCACCCTCATTCAATGTCACGGTGATCGCGCCCTCTTGATCTGTTCGGTGAATTTTCGCGCCGATCTTTTCATAAGCCTCAACAACCTTGGGATGCGGATGCCGATACCGGTTGCGTTTTCCCACGGAAAAAATTACGATTTTAGGGGAGACGCGGTTTAAGAATTGATCCTGCAATGCCCCTTTGCTGCCATGATGCGGCACCTTTAAGATATCGCTTTGCAGGAGCGTCTGATCCAAAAGCCTTACCATGGCCTTCTTTTCAATATCCCCCGTAAAGAGAAAGGTGGCGTGGCCAGTGTGGGAAGATTGCGACAAAGAAGGACAAGAAAGCCGAAAGACAATTGAGTGATTATTGGGGTCCGTTCCAATGGGATCAGGGGGATTTATGGGATTAAGAAAAACAACTTTACAGCCGCCGCTTTCGATGGGCGCAGAAAATTTTGTTATGGCCTGTGCGGTAATCCCCTCGTTGGCAACGGCATTGAGGATTGTTTGATAGAAAGGCAGAGGGCTGTCCATTCCGTTGGTGAAAAGGCGTTTGACTTTAAAATTTTTCAGGATCGCCCCAAACCCTCCGACATGATCCATCTGTGGGTGGGTCACTAGAAGATAATCTATCGTTCTGATTTTTCTCTCCCACAGAAAAGGCGTAACGGCGGCCCTGCCAATATCAAAAGGGATGGCAGACCCCCCATCCACAAGCAGGGTCTCACCCCCCGGAAATTCGATCAGCGCGCTATCCCCCTGCCCTACATCAATAAATGTTACGCGAAGGGATTGGGGAATAACACGCAGAGCCCCTATCCCTAAAAAGAGAATCAAGAATGTTGTGACCATTGCGTAAATCCATAGCGGTCTCGCCGTACGGATAAGAAGCAGGATTAGAATGATCATAAAAAGCACGACCAGTAAAAGATGCGGAGCAGAAAAATGAAACGCCGCGCCGGGAACATTTGCGAAAAAAGAGGCGATCTGAAGATAAAAGGAACCAATCGTTTCGTTGAATAACGGAAAAGGGAAATGTGATAAAAATGGGGAGGCCAAAGCCAAGATCAATCCCAATGGAAGTAGTACAAAAGCGGTATACGGAATAATAATAAAATTAGCGATAAATCCCACCCAACTAAACTGATGAAAATAATAAAGGGTAAGCGGTGCGGTTCCTAAAGTCGCTCCCAAGGAGGAGATAAAAAGAAGAAGTATTGACTGCTTGACCTTATTATATCCCCCCGCGACAATCTCTTTTTTAGGATAAGTCCTCTCCCACCATTCCGAGACAAGCACAATCAATAAAATAGCCAGGAAGGAAAGCTGAAAGGAGATATCGAACATGGCATTGGGTTGTAAGATTAAAATCAAAAGCGCCGCCAGTGAAATGGAACGCAGGATATTGACAGATCGGCCAATCCATACTGCAAACAGATAGGCCAATATCATGGCAAGTGATCTTAACGTGGCGATTTGGGAACCCGACAGGAAGGTGTATAGGGTCACGGCGATGGCCGTTATCAACGCGGCCCATTGGGACGGAATTTTTATAAGGGACACCCTCAACAGGAGCGCGGCGGGGAGCCTAAGGAGAATAAATCGTGAGAATCCAAAAATAAAAAAGGAGACCATCGCCAAGTGGGAACCAGAGATCGAAAGGATATGATTTGTGCCGGAGTTTGTGAATGCGTCGCGGATAGGATCAGTTAAGTAAGCGGTCTCCCCCAGTATCATTGCCAATAAGATCGGCGCGGTTGGCGCGGAAATGTCCGCAATGATTTTCTTCCGAATCTCATCTCGATAGCGATAGATTCCTTTGAGAAAGCCGTTGCTCCCTTGTTCAATTTTTCTTATCTTCTGTTCGTCTGTAAGGAATGCTGTGCCAAATAATCCTTGACGTTTAAGATAATCGGCAGACTGAAACACCCCCGGATTGCCAAATTGCCGAGACGGATGAATCTCTATCTCCATTTCAACAAGATCGCCATAGGAAATAGATGTCTCTGGTTTCCTTAGGGTCAGGCTGAAAATGCCGCGCACAGGACGTTGTCCTTGTTCTGTGAAATAAGATTCCGCCTTCATTTTCAGTGTCACACTGTTTTCGCGATGCAAAGGGGGCTTATGAACCCGCGCAATGATTCGCATCGGGCCGCGATAAAATAAACTTTCAACATCTTCCGACTGGGTTGCAAGCGATGGGATTTGAGAGAAAATAATGCCGATTCCAAACAGAATCAAGGGGGGAATCTTGCTGGCATGTTCTTTCTTATAAAAGCATAAAAAAATCAGGAAGAGCAGAAGAAAAAGCAGAAGGGTTAGAAAAGGAAAAAAGGAAAAGAGTTCAGCGGCGAAAAGGCCGGAGACAAAGGCAAGGGAAATCGTTACAAGAGAAATAGAGCAACCTTTTTAATGGCGCAGTGCCATGAAGCCCGAAACGATCATGGCGACAACAATGCCAAAGAAAAACAGCGTAATACAGCCACAGCCAAAGCGATTGGCTGAAGCCACATCCTGTCCAAGAGAATCTTTTTTGCCTTTACGTCTAATCATGGATAACGGGTCAATGTCTCATATCCACATCTGAAATTCAACAAGGCCGTTACACCGTGTGTGGCTTCCGCCCATCCAGAGACCTCTCCTCTGATATTCCAAGAAGGCAAAGAATTGTTGTTAGCGATTTTTGCGTAATGTTGTATGGGGCCGCTTTGCGGACCGAGGGTTTTGCGTTAAAGGCAACGCCAAGACCCGCCTTTGTAATCATGGGAAGATCGTTGGCGCCGTCCCCAATGGCAACCACCCTATCCAACGGAATCCCTTCCCTTTGGGCGATTTCTTCCATAAGCGCCACCTTCCTTTTTCCATCTACAATCTCCCCTAACACTTCCCCTGTAAGCTTGTTATTCTTTATTTCTAGGCGATTTGAGAAGGCATAATCCATATGAAGTTTTTCTTTAACGCGATCCGCAAAACAATTAAAACCGCCTGACAATATCGCCGTTTTACAGCCTATTTTTCTTACAGCAGAAGTAAATAGAACAGCCCCCGTGGTATAGGCCATGCGTTGATAAACCTTATCCAGCGTGGAAACGGACAGCCCTTTAAGAAGACGAACACGTTCTCGAAGGGCTTCTGGAAATGGGATTTCGCCATTCATAGCCCGTTGTGTAATCCGAATAACTTGCGCGCCAACACCCGCCTCAATGGCCAGTTCATCAATCCCTTCTGCCGCAACAAGCGTGGAATCAAGGTCCATCACAACCAACTGCTTTTCGCGAAAATATCCCTCTCCCGATTGAACGGCCACATCCACATTGTACCGCTCACTGATAGAAGTAAATGCTTTCGTCAGGGTAAAAGGATGCCGTGTTTGTGTTGTCGAAATAAGCATTTCAATGGCGTCATATTCTATTTGGGCCAATCTTTTTGTTTTTTGTAGTGTCATCTTCTGTTGACCCAGAAGATCAAAAACCTTTTCAATAAAGAGGGGCGTTATTTTACGGCCAATACAGGTTACGATATAATTTTGCGTCATCCTCTTTTTCATTTTCTGTTCATCCCATACCGTTTCATTTTATAAGCGATTTGACGCGGGCTTATTCCTAAAAGACGCGCCGCTTTTGCCTGAACGCCCCCTGCCGTTTCTAAAGCCTTTGCCAGCGCCTCGCGTTCCATTGCTTCCCTTGCCAGAGGAAGACGTAACGAGGTTGGCGCAGACAGCGCCTTTACAAATTGAGGAATCACCTTCTGAATATCGCTAAAATAAGTTTTAATGGCCGGGGGTATTGTGTTGAGCGTAATACATTCTTCTCGCGAGAGAACCGTCAGCCGTTCAATACAATTTTCCAATTCCCGAACATTTCCGGGCCAATTGTATTTTGTAAAGAGTGCCAGTATTTCATTAGAAAGATAAATCTTCTTATTATTCTCTTTGTTAAATTTATCGAGAAAATGACTGACAAGGCGTGGAATATCTTCTCGTCTCTCACGTAGTGGGGGAAGAAAGATCGGAATGACGTTCAAGCGATAGTACAGGTCTTCCCGAAATGTGCCGTTACCAATTGCCTTTTCAAGATCGCGGTGTGTTGCCGCCACGGTTCTTACATCCACCGTCAGGGTTTCAACGCCCCCGACCCGTTCAAACGCGGTATCTTGCAATACTTGGAGGAGCTTGACCTGAACGGGCAAAGGCAGATCGCCAATCTCGTCTAAAAAAATAGTTCCCCCATCGGCCAATTCAAAACGGCCTTTTTTTGTTTTAATTGCGCCGGTAAAAGCACCGCGTTCGTGTCCAAAGAGTTCAGATTCTAAAAGTGTTTCAGAAAGGGCCGCGCAATTGACCTTAATAAACGGCCCCTTGGCACGAGGAGAATTTTCGTGAATAAGCCTCGCAAGCAATTCTTTTCCGGTTCCCGATTCTCCGCGTAGAAGCACGGTTGCCTTGCTCTGGCTTACCTGAATAAGTTCTTGATAGATGGATTTAATTCCCGGCGATGAACCGATTAAAACTGTTTTTTGACGTGGTGTGCATAGCATTGAATCTGTTGAGGATCGTACTGGATTTAAGAGGGAGGCGTCAAGGTATAATTGATTTGCTCCTGAATAAAGTGATATTCTGTCGCCTCAAAATAGGACCCACTCAACGAATGAACAAACACAATACTGTCCCGATTGTCGTGTGTAGCGGATTGACTGTCCTTTGGTGTTTTGCGCCTTCCAATGCACACATCGTCGTCGCGTCCTCTCAACGCAAAAACATTGCTTTTTCTTCAAAATACTGCAAGCAGAAGGCCATAATCGCAGACCCTACGCTTTTTCCTCGGGAAGCCATTTTAGATTTGATTGCATTGAGCAAGGGCTTTTCCGAGAAACCCGTTTTATATTATGGCGATGATATCTATCTTTTATTTATCTCGCGGCATCGCGCAGAGCTTTCTGCTTATTACCAATTCTCCTTGCCGGACGAAGCCCTTTTGGAAGATCTTACCAGTAAATCCCGATTTGCATTACTTTCAAAGCGGATGGATCTCCCAACGCCTAAAACAATTTTGTCACAAGAGATTCAATCGGCAGAGGACGCATTACGTTTTATTTCTTTCCCCTGCACCTTCAAACCGCACTCTCATATTGGATGGGCGCAATCTCCCCTTATTAAAGACGATCTTGGCAAGCCTTATAAGGCTATTCGGGCAGACAATCCCGATCAATTTCGCGATGTGTATCATAAATTGAAGGCATTTACAGCCGATTTTGTCATACAGGAATATATCGAAGGGGATGCCAATGCCATTTACAGCTTCCATGCCTATTTGAATCGGCAATCAGAACCGTTGGCTTACTATGTCGGTCGAAAAATACGGACCTACCCCATTGACGCGGGTGAAAGCACGTTTATCGAATTGGTCAACGAGCCGGAAGTGGTGCGTATCGGCATGGAGATTCTAAAAAAAATTAAGTTCGTGGGGATTGTTAAAATTGACTTTAAAAAAGATGCCATTCGAAATCGCTTCTATGTATTAGAACTAAACGCGCGCTATAATCTCTGGAATTATCTTGGAGCACATTGCGGAATCAATCTCCCCATGCTTTCCTATTACGACATTATTGGAGACACAACACACCTCCCTGCCGCGCCCCTCCAAAAAAATTACAAAACGGGCATTCGATGGCTCTGTTTTATTGATGATCTGCATGCGTTTCGTGACTTGCAAAAAGCTGGAAAAATTACGTTGACAGAATGGCTTTCTTCCTATTTCAGCCCCATTGTTTGCAACGTTTTTAAATGGAATGACCCCATCCCTTTTCTGGTTTGGTTTACAAGAGCGGTAGGGAAGAATATCTCTAAAAAGGCCTCTTCAAGTTGAGATACGCCGTTCTATCAGACATTCACTCGGATATCGAAGCGCTCAACGCAGTCTTGCCTGTTATTGAAGCACAGCAGATAGATAAAATGGTCTGTCTTGGCGATATGGTGGGGTATTACACGAACCCAAACGAGTGTTTGGAAATCATAGAAGACCGAGAGATGCTCTGCATTTCTGGAAATCATGACCGAGGGGCCGTTGGATTAAAAGACATCAGCCGTTTTTGGAGAGGGGCAAGGCTTGCAATGCCTTGGACGCAGAAACGGCTGACATTGAAAAGCAGGTTATTTCTGGAAACGCTTCCCTTAACAAGAACCATTGACGATTCATTTCTTATGGTGCATTCTTCCCTCGATCCTGATCCTAATGCCGATTTTTATATTCGATCAGAGGAAGACACGCGTCTTACTTTCAACGCACTTGAGAAACAACCCTCGCGCGCCAAAATTTGTTTTTTTGGGCACACGCACCATCCCGTCGTCTATGAATACAACCAGGGCATTATTCGTAAAATAACGGAAACCACAACATCGCTTAACCCTGGGTGTTACTATCTTATAAACCCGGGGAGTGTTGGACAATCTCGTGATGTTGATGAACGCGCATCCTTTTTAATTTATGACACAGAACGTACCACCATCTCTTTTTTTCGTGTGGCTTATGATAAGCCTGCCTGCTTACAAAAAGCCAAGGCGGCGGGGATACTCTATACAGAAAGCGTCTTGTCAAAACAGTGGCAGCGTGCCAAGATTTTTGCAAAGCAACACTATCCTGCCATTTACGGATTGGCGAGAAATATTGTAAGGAGATATGTCCCCTTTAAATAAAACTGAAACGCAAACGCTGTCTGTTTCATTGCTCGATACGAACGCCTTTCAAACAATGCAAAAGGAATGGAATCGCCTGCTTCAAACGAGTCCGGCCAATACCATATTCCTAACATGGGAATGGACTTATACATGGTGGCAAGTATACGGCCACGCGCATCAGTTGTTTCTCCTCAAGATACAGGATGAACATGGAACGTGTGTGGGGCTTGCGCCATTAAAAATCTCAAGGCGTTATACACTGGGTGTTCCTTATCGCCAAGTTGAATTCATCGGATACTGTCGAAACACTTTCCCTGATTATTTAGACTTCATTTTTGCGCCGGGTTATCAGGACAATGCTCTTTTGGCCGTGTGGGCCTATTTAATGAATCACAAACATCTTTACGACACGCTTTATTTTTGCGATATTCCCACTGCAAGCAGTACCCATTCCCGCCTGAATCACTTCGCACAGGAAGGCGGTTATGTCCGCTATCTTGACAGGGAAACGATCTGTCCCTATCTCCCTATTGAAACGTCATGGGAGACGTATCTAAAGTCGTTGTCTCAAAACCAACGCTATAATATGCAAAGGAAAGAGAAACGTATTACAAAATCGCATCAGATGGATTTTGAGGAAGTCTTTGAACGTTCGGACAGTCAAAAAGCACTAGAGGAGATGTTTGACCTTCACAAGGAGGTTTGGAATGCCAAGGGAGAACAGGGAAGTTTCGATGGTCATCCTTTGAATAAGATTTTTCATCGCCGCATTGTAGATCAATTGAGTGAATTAGGACGTGTTGTTATTTATACCCTGAAAATAGATGGAAAAACTGCCGCACTGCTTTATGCTTACGCCTATAATAATCAAATTTTTTACTATCAAATGGGAAGAGCCACACAATGGAGCGAATACGGCATCGGGCAAGTCCTGATGAAATTCATCCTCCAATCCCTTTTTAAAAAGGGGGGAATCACTGCATTTTATTTCTTACGAGGGACAGAATCGTACAAATATCACTGGACAAAATCAGAACATATCAACCGGCATCTTTGTATCTGGAATCAGACGCTCTGGGGTAAAATCGCCTGTTTTATGGCCCAAATAGACCGTTCTGCAAGGAAGGCACTTCGTCCTATGCGACGAATCATAGAAAAGGCTTTATCAAAATAGAACTATCCAGCCAAACTACGCAATAGAAAAATCTACCCTGCTTGTTATGCTACAATTGTCTGTCCTGTTACCCATTGATATATCATTGGTCTTTTTGAAGAAGGGATAGGTGGTGGTGAGAAGAGGGTTCTGTCTATTCATATTACTGTTGCTTATTGGTTGCGGGGTAGGGAACAATTCGTCTAGCACAACCCCTGTTCAATTTAATCTCGTTTATGGGCAAAAAGAAAAGGCGTCCTTTGCCCCTGCCACAAGTCCGTCTGGGGTTGCATCTGTAACGCTTGCGATCACGGGGCCTGGGATAACGCCTATTTTCGTAACGACATCGGATGTTGCAACGGGTTCTGTCACATTGGAGGTCAATGTACCCAAGAGGAATGGCCTTGTCGTCAACGTTGCGGGGTTTGATATTGATGGCGTTGTGCTCTTCCAAGGAAGCGCGCCATTAGATTTAGCGAACGTAATCCCCGGACAAGTTCCAACGGTGACCATCCCCGTAACGATAGTTGCTGTTAGACTGCAAGTCATTAAAACCGGTACTGGCACGGGAATCGTCACATCTAGTCCAGCCGGAATTAACTGCGGAACCGATTGCGGCGAGAGCTATGAGACCAAAACGGTGGTTACCCTCACCGCCGCGCCGGATACGGGTTCGATCTTTTCTAACTGGTCGGGGGACTGTACCGGAACCACCTCGCCAACGACTGTCACGGTTACGTCAGTCAAGAGTTGCACCGCAACGTTTAATCTCTCGCCGCCGCCACCACCTACGGTGACATGGACGGCGGCCTTTCAGATCAGCCTCGATGAAACAGGGACGACGACGGTGACGGCGCAGTTGTCTGCGCCAAGTGGTCTGGATGTGACGGTGCCATTCACGGTAACTGGCACGGCGATAAATCCTGATGACTTCACGATTACGGCGGGTCCGATCACGATTCCTGCCGGTGCAACTACGGGGATGACGACCATTACGATTGCGCCCGACCTGTTAGATGAGGACAATGAGACGGTGATCCTGACGATGGGAACACCAACCAACGCAACGCATGGGTTGACCACGGTTCATACGGCGACGATTATTGACGACGACCCACCGCCGGGGCTTTCTATTGATAACGTGACCGTCACCGAAGGCGACGCGGTCGGCGTGGACATGGTCTTCACCGTGACCCTCTCCGCACCCAGCGGCCAGACCGTGACGGTTGATTTCTCCACCGCCGATGGCACGGCCACCGCCGGTAGCGATTATGTGGCTACCAACGGGACGGTGACCTTCAGTCCAGGTGTAACGAGCCAAACCGTGACGGTGATTGTCAATGGCGACATCACCGATGAGGCGAACGAGACGTTTACGGTCAACCTCTCCAACGCGGTAAAGGCAACGATTGTCAGCCAGGGCCAGGGCGGCACGGGCACGATTACAGACGAAGACCCACCGCCCACGGTGACCCTAGAGGTTGGGCTTTTCACCATTAGCGAGCCAAATGGAACCACTTCTGTAACGGCAAGGCTCAATACGGTTTCCGGTCTTGATGTAACGGTAACCCTAATAAAGAGCGGCACGGCGACAGATGGCGTTGACTACACCTTAAGTTCGACTACCATTATCATTCTAGCAGGGAGTCCATCTGCCTCGGTTACCCTTACCGCCCTTCCTGATACAGTCAATGATCCGAACGAGACCGTGGTGATTGATATTGCCTCGGTGACCAATGGCATTGAGTTCGACTCTTGCCAAGATGACTGCCAAGAGCGGGTAATCGTCACAATTCTCGACGACAAGCCCAAACCACGTTTTGCTTATGTTGCCAATCAAGGCGACAACACCGTCTCAATCTATGCGGTTGATGCCGTAACCGGCCAGTTGCGC
>CAYJXH010000010.1:0-16075 GCA_964373975.1 uncultured Nitrospirota bacterium
AGGAAGGGTAAAAGATCGAGACGAGGCAATCTCCTTTTTGAAGGGGATTGTTAAGTCTTCAGCCTAAGCTCTTTTTTGTAGATGAAGAGCGCTAAGGTCAGTAGAAAGACTAAAACCCCGTGGAGTCCTAGGTCCCATATATATCGTTGAAACTGATCAGCAGACTCTAATGCTGTTTCGTGCGCTGTGAGGGTGAGAATTCTACGAATGGCGGCAACGATTCCCGTATAAAGAAATGGCTCCAGCGTGAGCGTATGTGTTTTTAAAAATTCCAACAGGGTTCGGAACAATTCCATAAAAATAATGACCAGAAGGAGGTCAACCATGAGTCTCATGGCGGCCTTGAGAACCCCTTCGTTTAAAGCAAAAAAGAAGGCCCCCCAGCCATGGAGAAAGATCACCATTCCCAGTAAAAGAAAGCTAACAGCGGTTGTGACATAACCCCATTTCTCAAGCCACTCCATTACATGGAGCGACGACTTAAAGATATTTTCTGCTTTCGTTGACATTGCCGTTAGTCTACACGAGTCTGATTGTTTTAGCAATATGCTCTTGTATATAATGGGCTACTATCAAATGAAAACAATCTCATCCATTCACTCTATGCAGTGCGCCCTTCAAGCGCAACGTGGTTTGCGCATAGGTCTTGTTCCCACGATGGGGGCGTTTCATGAAGGGCATCTCACTCTGATGCGGAAGGCCATCCGGGAGTGCGACATTGTGGTGGTCTCCCTTTTTGTGAATCCACTTCAGTTTGGCCCCGCAGGCGACGGTCGCCCTACGGAAGATTTAAAACGATATCCGCGTAATCTCGTCGCCGATCGCAAAATGGCCGAAGCAGAAGGGGTTCATTTTCTTTTTGCCCCGAATCTTAAAGAAATTGTCCCACCCCATTTAGAGACATCCGTGTCGGTGGATAAGACGGCCAGTCGCTGGGAGGGTGCGATTCGTCCGGGACATTTTTGTGGTGTCGCCACCATTGTGGCTAAATTATTTCTGATTGTAAAACCAGATATCGCTTATTTTGGACAGAAAGATTATCAGCAAACGGTTGTGATTCGGAAAATGGTAAACGATTTAAATTTTAATCTAAAACTTCGCATTCTACCCACGGTTCGAGAAACGAGTGGTTTAGCCAAAAGCTCGCGCAATCAATTTCTCTCGGAGAAGGAGCGATTATCAGCAACGGTTTTGTATCGTGCTTTACAACATGCCAGAAAGCGTGTAAAAGCAGGGGAAGTTAATTGCCTTATTTTACAAAAACAGGTCGAGTCCATTCTTGTTTCAGAACCTTCTGTGCAGGTAGACTATATTGCGTTTTGTCATAAAGAGACCTTGGAGCCCATGCCCGTGGTGTTGGGAAAGACGGTACTGCTAATCGCGGTGCGCATGGGAAAGGTTCGGTTAATTGATAATGTGATCTTGGAAGGGAAATGTTAAAACCAGTTTTAAAGGACATTCAAGAAATGGTTTTGGGCCAGGGGTCGGCATCCACCGCATTTCGGATTGTCCTGATTATTATATTCGGTTTTATCGCCGTGCGTCTTTTGCGTTTCTTTTTAAACCGATTGGAGCGGGCATTTCTGACAACAAAAGATTCTTCCGACCCCATCATTAACAAGCGAATCGCCACGCTGTTTGAAATGCTAAAAGCGGTCAGCCGATTCGCGGTTTTCTCGTCTGTGTTAATTATCTGCCTGTATCAGGCTGGGGTGAATATCGGCCCTATTTTAGCTGGCGCGGGAATCGTTGGATTGGTGGTTGGGTTAGGGGCGCAGAATTTAATTCGGGACCTGATTGCGGGCTTTTTTATTATTATAGAAAGGCAAATTCATCTAGGGGACACGGCGGTCTTAAATGGCACTGAAGGATTGGTGGAGGCGATTACCTTTCGGACGGTGTCGTTGCGCCATGTGAGCGGGGATCTCCATATTTTTCAAAACGGTTCGATTACCGCCTTATCCAATAAGACCTGCGGATGGTCTGCGTATCTGATTGATGTGGGCGTCCGGTATCAAGAAGACGCGGATAAAGTGATGGAGCGTCTGCGGCAGGTTTCCGAGAAAATGCGGGAAGAGGGCGCGTATCAGAATTCTTTTTTAGGGCCGATAGAGATTTTTGGCGTGGATCAGTTTGGCAATAATGGGTTTACGATTCGGGCCAGGATTAAGACAAAGCCCGGTGCCCAGTGGGTAATCGGACGCGAGTATCGGCGAAGACTGAAAAACGAATGCGATCTGCAAGGCATTGTGCTAACCGCCCCCCACAATGACAATCGTCATTGGATTTTGTAGGGGCCAAAAATGAATAAACGCTTACGGAATAATAGCGTCTAGTGCCTCTTTCTTCTCGGCTTCTTTTTTGTTAAATGCCTTGATTCCTTCTGTTGCCTTTTCAATGGGGACGACATCCTTATAGGGGGCTATGGTTTTCTGAACGGTTTCAAAAAAAGATACTTTTTGGGATGAGAAAAACCATTGATGGGCCAGCATATAAAGAAGCCCGACAATGGCGACCTTGATCGCAATACGCGCGATAAACTTCAAGATCATATTTTTGATCCAAAGCTTGATAAGCCAAAATAAGAGAATCACCGCGATAGCAATGAGGATATTCCTGATAAATATATTATCGAGTCCGGCGTGTACAATGGATTTTGTTTTTGCGAGCTTGGCTTCTGGTTTTACCTCAAGGACCGTCACCTGATTCCGAAAGGATTCTGGGACTGATTTGATATTATTCGTAAAAACGGAAACGCCGTCCTTGTCTGTGTATTTGTATATTTTGGTGTCTATCTTGGGGGGATCTTCCGCGTTCGTGGTTATAGGATTAAAAATAAAAAGGAGCATGATTAAAACAGTTTTTATCACCGGCATTGCAAGCGTCCCCATAAAAAGTGTATCTTACCGTATATGAAACGGAGCTTGTTTACAAGTGGAATTTTACTTTTCACGCTACTGTTGCTTCTTTCCTGTGAGAAAAAACAGATTCCATTAGGAAATTATCCCGGGGCGCAAATTTTCCATGGAATTGTTCGGGCCGATGTCCGTTGCTACCGTTGTCATGGCGACATCGGGGAGGGAGGGCGTGCTAAAGCCTTGGTCACCAATGGAAAGACCCTTCCACGCGATCTTTTTGTTAAAACGGTTTTAAATGGCCGAGACCGAATGCCTCCCTTTGAATCTGTTCTTTCTGAAAAAGAAATTGAAGAGATCATAAAGTGGTTAGAAGCCGTTGCCGCCCTCCCCAAATAATGCGTCAGATAACCATTCAATTTTTTGCCCATCTTAAAGATATCGCAGGCGTAGCATCTATCTCCTTGCCCCTTGACCAAGATTGTCCATTGAAGAAAATCATTGCCCAACTAGAAGAGACGATTCCCTCTCTAAAAGGTTTCGCGGGGGGAAGTATTCAGATTGCCGTCAATCAGGAGTTTATGAACACAGATGCCATTATTCATCCGGAGGATGAGATTGCATTTTTACCCCCTTTTTCTGGAGGTTAATATCGAATCAGTTCGGATTCAATCTGAAGATTTTTCAATTGAAGAAGAGATTGCTAAAATCAAGGCGGTCTCTCATAAAATTGGCGGCGTTGTTACTTTTTTAGGAGCGGCGCGGGATTTTTCAAAAGGCCGCGCTGTCTTCAAACTGACGTTTGAGCATTATGCCAAAATGGCAAAACAAGCGATGACCTTAATCCGTGAGAAGGCATTAGCGCAATTTAACATTGTGGATGTGACGCTTATCCATCGTGTTGGGGTTATTGGGATTGGTGAGAATATTGTCTTGATTGTCGTGGGGGCAGAACACAGACAAGATGCCTTTACCGCCTGTGCATGGTGCATTGATGAACTCAAAAAAACGGTTCCGATTTGGAAAAGGGAAGAAACGCTAGAGGGAAAGGTTTGGGTGACGGAACGCCCATAGGAAAAATGACACAGAACCAGATCAATCGTCTTGCGCCCTATCTTGAGGCCCTCTATCAACAACAAAAGTGTGACTATTTATTCAAAGACGATCCCATTGAATTCCCGCATCGGTTTAGCGATGTCAGGGATATTGAAATAGCGGGATGGCTTGCGTCAGTGCTTGCAGTAGGCAAAGTCGCACTCTTTAAGGCCGTGATCGAAAAGATTCTTGCTGTCATGGGGCATGCGCCCTATCGGTATCTTGTTGCCTTCAATCCTGCTCGTGAGCGCGGCAAATTAGATGGCATTGCCTATCGCTTCTATACGTCGGAAGATATTTTTCAGTTTATATGTTTGATGCGCCGCGTGGTTTTGCAATATGGCTCTATTGGCGCGCTCTTTCTTTCCTGTTATCGTGAGCAAGACCCCGATGTCCGCGGCACGCTTTCCCGTTTTGTTGAACAGGTGCGCAAAATGGTGGCACGGCCACTGCGGGGTGTGGTACAAAATCCCCATCTCCTTCCGTCTCCCGACCAAAATAGCGCGTGCAAACGCTGGAACCTTTATCTTAGATGGATGGTGCGGAAAGACGATGGCATTGATTTTGGCCTTTGGAGGGAGATTCCCCCTTCCAAACTGATTATTCCACTAGATACCCATATTGCGCGAATCGGGGGGTATCTCGGCTTGACATCCCGAAAAAGCACCGATTGGACGATGGCCAAAGAAATCACACAAAGCCTAAAAGAGATTGATCCTATTGATCCATTAAAATACGATTTTTCACTCTGCCATCTTGGAATATCGGGAGATTGTCCCATGGTGAAAAATAATAAAAAATGCTTTGTTTGTAAGCTGTTACCTGCTTGTAAGCGGGGCATTGCGATAACACGGAAGCAGAGTTTCAATAAATGTGCTACAATAGAGACATAGGAGGGGCGTATATGAACTATACAATAACACAGGTTCGGAACGTCTTGAGAAATTATGAGGGTCTGGTAGTCAAAGACAAGGGTAGTCACACGAGAGAGGTCGTTTCCACGCGACCCGTAAAGGGTGATGACGCTCATATTTCTGCAGAAGGGTTCAATAAGCTGATGGAATTAGCACTAAACAGCAAGGATGCTGACACAAAACTGTTCTAAAAAAACTCCGCTTGTTTTGGTTGACCTTTTTAGCCTTTTTCTGTTATAAACCATGCGATGGCAGAACTGCGTTTTTTTGCCTGTTATCGTTTATAATAGAGGGGGCTTGTCGCAATGCCTAGAGTGCTTTTAATCAATTTCTCTTCTTCTGAAGGTTCTGTCCTAACTTCATTTCTTACCGAGCGGCACTATGTATGCCTTCCTTCGATCCCGTCCCTTACTGATCCTGATCTCTTTGCTTGTTTTGAAAAGGAGAAAGACCCGCAGAGCAAGATTGACGTTGCCATTATTCATCTTCCGTCTGCGGCCCTTCTTGAAAAGATACATCTTTTTTTAATACGCATTCGTGAATTTAACGCAATGACCTGTGTGATCGTGTCAGGGAATCCCGTTCCATTAGAAGATGTTTCTGCTCTCCTTAGGGGCGGTGTGTATGATTATTTGAAGTCTCCAATTCCTCTCGATAAATTGGAAAAGACCCTTGAGCAAGGGCTTCAAACCCGCGAGCATGCGGAGGAGATTATCCGCTCCATGGCGCAGGTTAATGCGGTGCTCATAGAAGAGAAAGACCGCTTGCAGACCTGGAATCAAGACCTCTCCCGTATTTATCAAATCAACCAGACACTGGCATCTTTTTTAAATCCGGGGCTAACCATTAGTGCCTTTGCCGAAAGTTTGAAGCCGCTTATCCCTTACGACACCCTTTCTATATTTTTAAAGGGACGCAACGGGGCGGATCGTGTATGGGTCTTCCCTCGCCAGAACGAAACGGTCGAGAGGGACAATGTTAAAGAGGAGGCGACATTATTGGGAAAAGCGTTTCTTCTATACGACGATAAATTAGAACCGATTCTACTGCCAGATGGATTTGAAGTATTTATTCCGATCGTTAGCGCCGCTGAAAAACTGGGTATTTTGCGCATAACAATGCGCAGGAAAGGCGCGGATCAGATTCTGTTCAACGAGTATCAAAAACGGATTCTATTGATGGTAACAACTTCTTTATCGTTGAGTCTTCGAAACGCAGAGATGTACCAGCAGGTAAAAGAGCTTGCCGCAACCGACGAATTAACCCATATTCTAAACCGCAGGGCGTTTTTAAACATATTGGAGCGGGAGCTGAAGCGTTCTAATCGGTTAGAGACTAAACTGGCATTGCTGTTAATTGATTTAGATCACTTTAAAGAAGTAAACGATATTTATGGTCACTTGGCTGGGGATGCTGTTTTGCAAGAGGTTGCTTTTTTACTGAATCAATCCATCCGAGAGATTGATGTTCTGGCCCGGTACGGAGGGGAGGAGTTTGTTATTATATTGCCCGAAGTAGAACAAAAAGAGGCGCTCATTGCGGCGGAAAGAATCAAAACGCTTATGGCAACGCATATTTTTAGAAAGGATAAAGACCCCATTCACCTCACCGTGAGTATTGGAATGGCTATTTTCCCTTTATCCGCAACAAAAAAACCAGAAGACCTGTTTCATTTAGCTGATTTAGCATTGTATCTTGCGAAGAAGAAGGGGCGAAATCGCATTGAAATATCCTCTCCTGATGTAGAAGATGCGAAATCTAAAGAAGGGAAGGATGAATAGTGGAAAAACGCGCGACCAATAATATGAGTGACAAAGAAACAGGCGATCTTGCCGATCGGCATATTGCTGTTGCATCAGACTGCCGGGCAATTTATCGGATTGTTCCGAAAGATGAAACGGAGCAGATGTCGAGAACGATTGAAAGCTCTATTTTTCATGTTCCTACTTTTCCTTCTTTAGAGTCTATTGATCCCGCTGAAAGAGTGTATGAAAATAAGGATGAGATTGATGCCGACTTGGTGGAACTATTGCTCTGCCTAGACTGGAAGATGAATCTCCTGATTAAAACGCTTGCCCCCCAGCGGGATGAGACCCTTTACCCGCATCGTGCAACCATTAAAGAAATGAGCGTGGCAAATCTTAAAATAGAAACGACGAACCCCTTAGACATCGGAACGGTATTGGAGTTCCATTTTGTTTTGCCTATTCTTCCTTTTAAAGAGTTATTTTTAAGGGGGGAGGTCGTTCGGGGTGGCGCGAACAGTGAGGAATATGATGTTTTGCTTAATCCCAATCTCTTCAAAGAGCCAGATCGGGAGCATCTCATCCGATATGTTGTTAGGCGTCAGTTCCAGATAAAGCGAGAAAACGTCCGATCACTGTAGCAGTTTCTGCCTCTGGAAAAATAATTATCTTTCGCGCATTCTGGTTTAAACCTCGGCGGGAGCGGGTTCCTTTACGCCAACCTCCTTGAGACTGACGGAGATGAGCTTGGAGATGCCTGCCTCGGAGGCGGTGACACCGTAGAGGATGTCGGCTTTCTCCATGGTACGCTTATTGTGGGTAATCACCATAAACTGTGTTCCTTCGGAAAGCCGTTCAATAGCGAGGGCGAACCTGCGCGTATTTTCATCATCAAGCGGCGCGTCCACTTCGTCTAATACGCAGAAAGGTGCTGGCTGGTTTAAAAAGGTAGCAAATAATAAAGAGAGCGCGGTCAATGCCTTTTCGCCTCCCGATAAAAGACTCAAGGCTTTGGCCTTTTTCCCCGGCGGTGCGGCAATGATGTCAATGTCAGACTCCAACGGGTTTTTTTCGTCCACCAAAATAAGTGCTGCTTTTCCGCCGCCAAAGAAGGAGATGAATGTCTCGCCAAATTTTTGATTTAGCGCGTGAAAGGTTTCAATGAAAAGACCTTCTGTCGTTTTGTTAATTTTACTGATGGCCGTTTTTAGGTCTTCTGTTGATTGGACCAAATCCTCTTCTTGCGCCTTTAAAAATTCGTAGCGTGTGTTTAATTCTTGATATTCCTCAATGGCCCCAAGAGAAACCGGCCCCATCGCAGTGAGCAAAGTCCGCAACTGATCCCGCTTCTGTCGCATTTCCTCTATGGGGAGCGTAGCGTCACCTGCCATTGCAGGCGACGGGGAAGTTTCGGTGGGTGCGATTAATATAGGCATTTCAATCTGATATTGGGTTAAAACGGCCTCCCGAATTTTTTCTAAAGTCATCTGGGACTCTAATCGTCGAACCGAGATGTCGTTTAGGGTGCTCACGATTTTATTTTTTTCTAATGATAATTTTTTGCTTTCCCCTTCCAGGGCTTCTAATATGGCGAGCGTGAAGGTACGATCTTCCGCTATTTTCCGAATGCCTTCTAAAATGTTGCCGCGTAAAATAGCCGATGCCTCTATTTCTAAAAGGGATGCTGATTCTTCCTGGTGCGCTAAAATCGCTTTCTCGGTAAGCGATGCAATAAGCTGTGTTCGATTCTCCCTACGGTGTTTAAGCGATTCAAAGGAACGCGCGATTTGATCCATACTTTCTTGCGCCTGTTTTTGTTTCTCCTTCAGAGAAGCCAACTGCAATCGTAATAATACCGACTTTTCTTCCACGCCCTGCTTTTCAGATAAGATCGCCTCTTTCTCCTGTAAAGACAGGGCAAAAACACGATCCCTCTCCTCTTTTTGCCGTTGTATTTCCGCAATAACCAGCAGTTCTTTTTCCCTCTTTAGCAAAAGAGAGCTTCCTTCTTCATTCTCGCCTTCTTGCTCAAATAAAATGGTTTGGTGTGTTAATTGAATCTTATCGTTTTCTAAAGTGAGCGCGTGAATCTCTTTTTGCAAAGCCTGCCTTCGCGATTCTATTTCACGAAGTGTTCCTTCCAACTGCTCCGCTTGGCCTTGTATTTCCCGTTGCACGGTTTTGTTCTGCAGAACCCGCAGTTCCAATTGGGTCACTTCAGCGTGCAAGGTTTCCGTTTCAAAAGAAAGGGCGGCAATGATTCTTTTTTGCTCAAAAAGGCCGCTGACTTCTCCCGCAGAAACAATTCCGGAAGGATCAATGACCTCTCCTTGCAGAGAGACAAAGAGCTTGGCAAAAAAACTGGGATGCGCGGACGAAGGCGGCGTGGCCATCCATTCAAAGACTGCGTCTATATCGCGAACAATGAGTACGCCGTCTAAAAGTCTTTGCACGACTTCTTCATATCCTGCCCTAGGCGATACAAGGTCTAGCGCAGTGCCAATAACGCCCAAGATCGCCGGAGATTCTTTTGTCTTCCATTGCTGTGGATTGCTTGGGGGCTCTCGCAGAATAAATAGGCCGCGTCCCGATTTTAATTCCTGAAGCTGTTTGATTCCTTTTTTAAGGCCCGAGATTGTCTCAACAACCATCCCGCGAAGCCTTTCGCCTAACGCGGCCTCAATTGCTTTTTCGTAACCGTTTGGAACATCAATCACATCCGCGATGAAGACAGAAGCAGATTCCGCAGTGTTCGTGGCGCCAAGGTCAAGCGTCGTAACACGCGCAGGGCCAAAGAGGCCGCGATAAAAACCCTCTTTGGAAGCCAGCTCCGCGAGTTTTCGCGCCCAAGACTCTTGGGCTTTATACAGGATGTTTTTGTCCTCTTCCTGCAATGTTGCATTATTCTTCAAATCAATCTGCGCTTGATTCAGAGACACGCGCGCTGAAACGATTGTTCGTTCGGTGTCTGCCCATTCTTCCTGAAATTTTTCTAAGCGTTCTTTTGTCAGTTCCCTGCGTTGCGCAATCTCATTGGCCCGAATAACATCAAGCTCTCTTTTCCTTGCGAGGGTCTCTTTGCGGGCATCAAAATGGACGAGGTTATTTCGTGCCTCCGTAAGTCGGGAGGCGCATTCAGCAAGCGCTGTCCGTTCCCTTTCTTCACTTTCCAATTTTTGCGCAACGGATGCGCTGATTTGTCTTACCTGCGCTTCATGACTTAAAAGACGGGTTTCAATTTCCGGAAGTGATCGGTCAATGATCTGCCGTTCTTCTTCCACGCGGCTCTGATTGAGAACTGCCACTGCTTCTGTTTGGCTAATTTCTAAAAGTTCCGTTTTTGTTCTTTCTTCTGTTTCGGCCCATTCTTTTTTTTGGGCGCGTGTCCGTTCAATTCTTCCTTCCGCCCTCCCAATTTTTCCATCCACCTCGGCCATTTGGTCTTTTTGTTGAGAAATCGCTTGCTCTTTCTCGGCAAGAGAAAGCCTCTCGGCGGCGATTTTAAGGCGACACGATCCATCATGAGCTTCATTCTGTATGGATGCATCGCGCAGTGATTGCTCTTCATGGATCAGCATTTCGCCTGCCCGTGTCCAGTGGTTCCATTCAATGCCTGCGATTGTTAATTCGTGCGATTTTAAGGTTTCGTAAATTTGTTGATATTTTTGGGCTTGCCGCGCTTGACGATCTAGCGCATTGATTTGCCGTTTGACTTCAGCAGAAATATCCTGAATGCGGACAAGGTTTCGTTCTGTGGCATCTAATTTCCGTAGGGCCTCCTCTTTTCGAAGACGGTATCTTGTGACGTTCGCGGCTTCTTCCACCAGCTCGCGGCGTTGCGCGGGAGAAGAGGCCAAGATCTCGTCTACGCGCCCCTGCTCAATAATTGTATGAATTTTGTATCCAGCCTTAAAATCAATTAGAAGCTCACGAATATCTTTTAGACGGCATGCAACCTGATTGATTTCGTATTCGGACTCCCCGGACCGAAACAGGCGCCGCGTGATGGTGATTTCAGAATAGGGGGAGTAAGGAGAAGACGTAGGCTCTGAAATATCGCCTAATGTCAGAGAGACTTCAGCCATTCCGAGCGGTTTCCGATTTTCGGTGCCATTGAAAATGACATCTTCCATTTTCTCGCCGCGAAGCGCTTTGGGGCGTTGTTCCCCCAAGACCCATAAAATAGCATCAATCAGATTGCTCTTGCCACAACCGTTAGGTCCAACAATTGCGGTTATCCCGCGTCTTAAATCAATAATCGTTTTGTCAAAAAATGATTTGAATCCGATCAGTTCAAGCCGCTTTAAATACATCTAGGAACCTAAAATAAATTAAACAACACGATCCACAAAAAGGCCTATCTGACGGCCGATCTGTTGTGGTTCAGTTTGCTCGGGAGAATTTTGCGCTGTATTATTGCCAGTGCGATTCGCACGGGTTGCGCCCTCTTCTGGCGCGATGACAAAACGCTTTCCGTATTCGGCCTCTTTTTCGGACGGGGCAAACGTTGAAGATATTTTATTCGTGCTAGAGACATCTACCTCTCCGCGCGCAGAAGAAGCCGCAAAAGAAGGCGGCGCAATAGGTTGCAGAGGTTGCGACAGAGGTTGCCGCAGAGGTTGAGAATATGCAACGGGTATACCTGTTGCGCCGAAAGACGAGACGGTCATAACGCTACCTCAATTAAGGTCCAAATGGTGAAAAAGACACCATCCGGGCGGCCTTTACACGTTTTTTATGGGCCTCTTTTTGCTTGCGTTTTTTCTTTATAGACGGCTTTTCATAGGAAGCACGGCGTTTAACCTCTTTTAGAATCCCATCTTTGGCCATCTGTCGCTTGAAGGCTCTTAATGCCTTTTCAAGCTGATTTTCGTATACTCGAATCAAGTGAAGTCTCCCCTGAAAAACCCTATCGTATTCTCCAGACGCCATTCTTGTCAAGCATTCTGCAATATTTCTAACTCGGATTGTTTTAGATCAATAAAACATGATAACTTACGTTGCAATATATTATTTAGGAATAAACAGCATTATTTAGGAATAAACGGCGCATAGCGAGGAAATCGTATGAATATGGATGTAGCAGGGGTTGTTGGCGCGGGACAAATGGGTCGGGGCATTACACAGATTCTCGCAACAGGCGGGACACGTGTTGTGTTGTTTGATCTTTATACCAAAACGCTTGAGGAGGCCGTTGCGGAGATCACCCTGCGATTGAATGAATCGGTTCGGAAGAAGGAACTCACCGAATGGGTTCGCGAGAAAATCTTAAAAAATATCAAAACGACAACAAGACCAGAGGAACTTTCAGGCTCTGACATTATTTTTGAGGCCGTTCCTGAAAAAGAAGAAATCAAAGGGGATGTCTTTGAAATGCTCGATGAACTCTGCGCAGAGGAGACCCTATTGGCCACCGCCACATCCTCGCTTTCTATTACTCGGCTGGCATCCATTGTCCGTCAGCCAGAACGATTTATCGGGGTGCATTTTTTTCATCCTGCCTATTTAATTCCTCTTGTGGAGATCACGCGCGGTTTTCACACCTCGGATGAAACCTTTGCTACCGTAAAACAATTTATAGAAAAACTGGGGAAGACGGTGATTGTCTCAAAAGACTTTCCGGGGTTTATTGTCAATCGAATGGTTGTGCCCATGATTAATGAGGCGGTCTTCTTGCTCATGGATGGCGTTGCAGACGTTGATACGATAGACGCGGCAGTGAGAATGGGAACCGGTCTTCCCTTAGGGCCTTTACGCATGGCCGATCTGATGGGTCTGGATACCTGCCTCGATATTATGGAAATTTTATTCACCGAATTTGGGGACAGTAAATATCGGCCTGCGCCTTTGCTTCGGAAATATGTTGAAGCCGGTCTGCTCGGGCAAAAGACAGGGAAAGGATTTTACGACTACACCGCGCCATTACTCGTAAAAGACATAAAAGATAAAAAAGCAATTCATATTGTATGAGCATTTTAAATCCGAAAAATAAAATCGCTGTCTTGTTGATGGCGCATGGCGGGCCTGATTCTTTAGACGATATTGAGCCGTTTCTAGGCCACATTATGAAAGGAGGCGCGGCCTCTGCGAGCCGTGTTCCCTCGCCTGAAATTATCGCTATTGTTCGTGATCGGTATCAACAGATTGGCGGAAAGTCGCCCTTGCTTGCTATCACCCGTCAACAAGCAGAATCGCTCGCATTTAAACTCAATGAACGGAGTGACGATTTTCGCGTTTATGTTGGAATGCGGCATTGGTCGCCCTATATTAAAGATGTGGCGCGAGAGATACTCCATG
Organism: uncultured Nitrospirota bacterium; assembly: GCA_964373975.1. Classification (GTDB taxonomy): domain Bacteria; phylum Nitrospirota; class Nitrospiria; order SBBL01; family SBBA01; genus JACPZM01. The sequence continues at coordinate 12,907 of CAYJXH010000010.1, forward strand.
AAAAACCGTCTCATCTTATTGCTATTAGCATGGCCCCTCAATATTCTCGTTTGAGTGTGGGGGCATACATAGCGGCTGTTCGAGGCGCGCTTTCTGAACTAGGGAGCGCGAACCTCCCTGTTTCTTATGTAACGCATTGGCATACACAACCGCTTTTACTAGACGCCTTTTCCAAAAAAGTAAAAAGCCGCATTTTGGCGTATCCGGAATCGCTTCGCAAGGAAATTCAACTTGTTTTTACCGCGCATTCCCTTCCGGAAACGATCTTGGCAGAAGGAGACCCGTATCCAACGCATCTACAGCAAACGATGGATGGCATTGTCAGTAGATTGGGGGCACTCTTGCCGAAAGAGAAGATACAGTTTGCTTACCAGAGCAAGGGCATGAGCGGCGGCAAGTGGTTGGGGCCGGACATGGAAGCGGTCTTAAAAGGGTTTGCCGAAAACAGCACCGTTTTAATGGCCCCGATTGGCTTTGTGGCGGATCATGTCGAGATTCTTTATGATATTGATATTTATTACAAAGAGATAGCGAAAGCCAAAGGGATCAACCTAGATCGCATTGAATCGCTCAATACCGCGCCCCTCTTCATCCATGCCCTCGCGGCAGTGGTTCACGCGAATCTGCCATTGTAATAATAGGGGGCCCTCCCCTTCCTCGGGAGGCAAGGTGGGGATGGGCTAACAATGGTTAATAAATGAAAAAGAAAATAGCCATTATTGGCGGCGGGATCACTGGTCTTTCCACGGCCTTTTTTCTGCAAGAGAAATTAAAAGAGCAGGCAATATCAGCCGATATCATGTTAATTGAATCGGACGAACGCCTCGGTGGAAAAATTGTCAGCGAGCGCGCGGGCGATTTTATGATTGAGGGCGGCCCCGACTCTTTTCTCTCCCAAAAACCGTGGGGGCTTCAACTTTGCCGTAAATTAGGTCTGATGGATCAGATTGTTCAAACCAATCCCATTGACAAGGCCATCTATATTTTATCGCAGGGAAAATTGCAAAAATTTCCGGAGGGGATGAATTTAATGGTTCCGGGAAAAGTCACCCCCTTTCTGTTCACACGGCTTGTCTCTTCTTTCGGAAAGGCCCGCATGGGACTAGATCTGTTCATCCCCAGAAAAAATACTACAGATGAAGAAAGCATTGGTTCGTTTGTTCGGCGGCGTCTTGGAGAAGAAGCGGTTGCAACCTTTGCGGAGCCGATTCTTGCAACCATTTATGCGGGGGATGTAGAAAAGCTTAGTCTTCAGGCAACCTTTCCGCAGTTTGCGGCGATGGAACAAAATTTTGGAAGCCTGATCTGGGGCGGATGGATGCGGCGATGGGACGAGGCGACGGCCTCGAGCGGGAGGACCGTCCCCGTTGGGGCTGGTGAAAAAAAAGAAAACAGATGGACTCTTTTTGTGACATTAAAGGATGGCCTGTCAAGTCTCATCGCGTCTTTGCGGGAAAAAGTGCAAGAAAAAGGAAACGAGGCGCAACTCTTCACGGGGCGGCCTGTTTTATCGGTATCCCCAAAAGGGAATCGGTATGAAATTGTTTTAAGGGATGAGAAACTTCTTGTGGATGTCGTTGTGATGACCACCGACGCAACAACAGCAGGGCGATTTATAGAGCCGTGGGACGAAGGGTTATCGGGGCAGCTTTCGGCTATTCCGTATGTCTCGACGGCGACAGTCTCATTGGGGTTTCGGCGGAAGGATGTTGCGCACCCGCTGAATGGCTTTGGCTACGTCATTCCTCGTTCAGAGCGAAAAACAATTCTGGCCACCACATGGAGTTCCACAAAGTTTGAAGGACGCGCCAATACGGAAGAAGTTTTAATCCGAGCATTTGTGGGCGGTGCGCATCAAGAAGAAGTCGTTGATCTTTCCGATGCCGAATTGACGGATGCGGTCTTAAAAGAGTTGAGACCCGTTTTAGGAATTTCGGGAGAGCCGACACTCGCTCGTGTTTATAAGTGGTGGAAAGCCAATCCGCAATATAACATTGGGCATCTTTCTCGAATCAATGAAATTGAGAAAGAGGTAGAGAAACACCCCGGCCTTTTTCTAGCGGGCGCGGCCTACAAAGGAGTCGGGATTCCAGATTGCATTCAGCAAGGGTGGGAAGCGGCGGAGAAGGTGAGTCGCTTTTTAAAGGATTCCCGTGTTTGAACAAGCCTTTAAAAATATAGACGATGTCTCTACCTTATGCTTTGGTTCTTGCTTACGCTTGCGTTCTTGCTTGCGCTTGCGCTCTTGGCCAAAATTATGATAGTTAAGAAGGGAATTTTGGAGGCGTTTTCAAAACCATGACCCCGTTAGCTTTATTGATGCACCGCGAAATGGAACAAATCTCTCCCGACGCAACGTTGCGGGAGACCGCGGAGAAGATGCGAGACAAAAAAGTCGGGGCATTGATTGTTTGTGAAGGGGGAAAAGAGATTGCGATTATCAGCGAGGTGGATTTTGTTAGAAAAGCCGTTGCGCTGGGCTTAAATATAACAACGACGCTCGTAAAGGAGATTATGAGTTCTCCCCTCATCACAATTGATATTGATCAAAGCGCGCAAGAGGCTAACGATCTGATGGCTGAAAAAAGAATTCGGCACCTTGTTGTAACCGACCGAGGAAAGGTGGTCGGTATTATTTCAACACGGGATATGGTCCTCTGCTTTAAAAACCGCTTGTAAGGGCGGGGTGGAACCTCCGCCCTTACCTGACCCTAATTCCGAACGCCTGCCCAGACTTTTGCTGGATCAATATGCTTCTCCGGATTGAGCGCGACAGCCTTAGCAAAAAGGACTTCCGTTACTTCGGGGAAAGTCATGTCGGAGACGCAACAATCGGAAACCGGGCAAACCGCCGCGCATTGAGGCTCGTCAAAATGGCCGACACACTCGGTGCACCGATCGGAGGTAATAACATAAATAGTATCGTCCGGGGCATGCGATAATTGGCCCTCGACTCCATCCTTGGTATCGGTAAGATAGAAGCCCTTTGCTTCGCAATCAGACCGATTCTCGTAGATCGCTTCATTGGGACACTCTGGTAAACAGGCGGCACAGGCAATACACTCTCTTGTAATCAACAGCGACATCTTTCCTCCTCCTTATTTTAAGGTTGGTTGGTATAAAATCTCTTTAAATGTATCATGCGAAAAAGTTTTACGTCAACATTTTT
>CAYJXH010000011.1:0-4920 GCA_964373975.1 uncultured Nitrospirota bacterium
CGACAACAGGCTTGGGGACTTGCCACAACACCAACTCCGCAAACGCTACTTCAGAATACATTATTCGAGTGCAGACAAGCTGAATCGCTTTCATGTTGGAGACTATACCAACAGGGGTCTTTGTTGTCAACTGCTCCTAATCGTATTATAATCACTCCATGCCGTTTAGCTTGAAAGATTTAGAAAACACGTTCGATTCCTATAAGGTTTTAACAGACGCACCTGCCATTACCGCTTATTCTATTGACGCAGGAATCTACAAGGTTACCCCACAAGGCATTGTCATTATTGAGTCGTCCGACGACCTTGAAAAAGTGCTCCGATATGCCCATGACCATCGCGTTCCATTGACGGCGCGAAGCGGTGGAACCAATGTCACTGGGAATGCGATTGGCGAGGGAATTATCCTTGAATTCTCCCGTCTGAAAAAAATTTTAGAGATCAACGAGAAGGAGCAATGGGCGCGGGTTGCGCCGGGGATTGTCTATGCGGAATTAAATCGTCATCTTAAAGAATTCGGCCTCATGTTTGCGCCAGACCCCTCTAGCGGCGATATGTGTAAGATCGGCGGAATGCTAGGAAACAACGCGGCTGGTCCCCACACGCTAAAATACGGGGCGACAAAAGACAATGTGCTGGAAATGGAAGTCTTACTCACAAACGGCAATTGGATCACGGCCCGCGAATATCAGGCCAACGAACCTGCCCTGAAAAATCTTTTAGATGCCAATCCGTTTATCAAAACATTTCTTGATCTGATATGGGAAAAAAGGGAGCTGATTCTCTCTAAAAAACGCAATGTCTCTAAAAATTCGTCTGGCTATAATCTTTTTGCTATCGCGGAGGGACTGATTGCTGGAAGGATTCCCCTCCACCAGATTTTTATCGGAAGCGAGGGGACACTGGGACTCACACGGGAAGCGAAGATTTTACTCCATCCGCGTCCCGCGCAGATTGCAACTGGTATTATCTATTTTAATCGGATTTCTGATATTGGAGACGCGGCAAACGACATCTTAGCACTTCTACCGAGCGCGCTGGAGATGATGGATCGCAACTCTCTTAATCTCGTAAGTCGTCAAGGGTTTAACATTCCAAAAGAAGCCATGGCCATGCTTCTTTTGGAGTTTGATGAGAATGCCGTGGATCGCATGGAAGCGGCGCAGAGACAAATGTCTCGTTACGCGCTTTCTGCACCGATGCAGATTGGGTTTGGAGAGGAAAATCAGGCGAAGCTATGGAAGATTCGGAAGGCGATGTACCCGACGCTTTATCAATACGATTTAAAAAAGAAACCCATAAACTTTGCCGATGATGTGGTGGTCCCCGCTGGAAAAATCCCAGAGCTTATAACCTATTTAGACGACCTGTTTCGGAACAAGGGTGTCGCGGTCGCAATCTACGGGCATATCGGGAACGGAAATGCCCATATCAACCCACTTCTTGATTTAAACGATTCTTCCGATTTTGACAAGATGGTTTCGCTTTCGCATGAGATTCATGAAACGGTCATCAACCAATTTGGCGGATCAATCTGTGGTGAACACGGGGACGGACGTGTCCGGGCCGAATTTCTGCCAAAACTTTACGGGCCAGAATTATACGATCTATTTAAACAAACAAAAAAACTTTTTGATCCAGACAACATTTTAAACCCCGGCGTGAAAATATCAACCGTTCCCTTTACCGCTAACATTGACTTTGAACGGCTCTCCAAGCAATGCGCCACCTGCGGGAAATGCAACTCGGTCTGCCCCGTCTACGATGTCGTGGGGGAAGAATCCAACTCGGCACGGGGCTGGTTTCATGTGGTTACTGCCCCGGACTATTCTTATGAAAAGTCTTCTCGTGTGGTGGAAGCCTGTATCAATTGCAAGTCGTGTCGGACTGTTTGTCCAGCCGGAATTGACGTTTCGGAATGGGTACTCAAAAAACGAGAGGAACATCCGAATAAGGTGGCGGCCGCAGTCGTTGCTATTGCAGAGCAGGAGTCGCTTTTCTCATTTCTATTAAAAGCCGCCGCATGGACACAACCGATCTGGGATAACAAAATAGCCCGTATCGCAATAGAATACCTAACCCTTCCTTTCTTAAAAGGGTTAGCCCCCACGGCAAGAATCCCATCCGACATGCTCCTCCCCAAACTTGCGCGGCGACACTTGAGTGACCGCTACCCCGAATTAACACACTCTAAACCCAGCGGGCACAACGTGCCCGCTATTACCGCCGAGGGGCGGCCCCTCGCTTACTTTCATGGGTGTGCCGCTAATTATTTTGATGATGGTGTGGGGGATGCGGTTATTGGCGTATTAAAGAAGATGGGGCAGGAAGTCGTCCTTCCTCCGCAACGCTGTTCTGGAACGCCGATTCAGACGTATGGCTTAATAGATCGTGTTCGTGAAAACGCAAAATTTAATATTGATTCGTTAGCGCGGTTTGACAAGGTTGTTACTGGATGCGCCTCGTGCACATTCATGCTAAAAGATTATGGGGCCATCCTGCCCGAAGGGGAATACCACGAGAAGGCCAAAAAATTAGCAGAAAAAGTAGTGCACATTTCCGAGTTCGCGGCAAAGGCACAACCTGCAGGCGTTCCGCCCCCTCAATCCCCCTTTGTTGGAGAAAGGCACAACCCCCTCAATCCCCTCGCAGGGCACGGTGCCCCTTTGTTAAGGGGGAGGAAGGTTAAAGTAACGTATCATTCTTCTTGTCATTTGAGGGCGGCGGGGGTGCATGACGCACCGAGAGACCTATTGCGTAACAATCCCAATTTTGAATTTGTGGAAATGCCGGATGCCGATCGTTGCGCGGGAGGCGCCGGAACTTTTTGCATCAAGAATCCAAAGCTGTCAGAAGAAATCTTTGAAAGAAAACGTCAAGGAATAGAAAAAAGCGGGGCCGAAATTGTGGCAACGTCCTGCCCAGCCTGTATGATTCAACTCAATAATCAACTCAAGGGGAAAGTGAAAGTAGCGCATATTGCCGAGCTGATTTAACCTAATGTCGGTAGCGTGACAGTAAATACGGTGCCTTTGGGATTTCGCGCGGCGACGAAAATATGGCCGCCATGCTCTGATATCACACGATGGACAATCGCAAGACCCAAACCTGTTCCACCCTTTTTCCTTGAAAAATAGGGAAGAAATAGTTTGTCCATATCTTCGGAAGCCACACCAGGCCCTTCATCTCCGACCGTGATTTTTACCTGCTTTTCCACCGCGTCGTAAGTCGTGGAAAGAAAGAGCCGACCTTTTCCATCCATAGCAAAAACGGCATTTCCAATGAGATTCAAAAATGCCCTCTTAATCTGACCCTTATCAATGAGAAGCAACGGAACGGTCTTGTCATCAGCCCAATCTCCTAGACGACCCAACGGGTCGCCTATTCCGTCCAGAGGCAACGTGCCCTGCGAAGGCAACGTGCCCTGCGAGGGCGCGTGCCACCCTTCAAAGACAATATCTTTATGCCCGGACTGATAGAGCAGAATAACCTCTTGCAAGATTGGCTCTATTTTCTGGGGAAGACGGTGCGGCGCAGGCAGACGCGCAAAGCTTGAAAATTCATTGACCAGCGTGGTTAGTCCTTGCACTTCATTAATAATGATTTGAGTAGACGCATCAAAAATTCGATCAAAATCGGGAGAGGCTTCTGCATATTTTTTTCTCAATCGTTCAGTCGCCAGTAAAATAGGGGTCAGCGGGTTTTTAATTTCATGGGCCATCTGGAGAGCAACCTCCTGCCATGTCGCGATCTTTTGCGCCCGCACAAGATCGCCCCGGCTTTGCTTTAAATCGTGCGTCATTTTATTAAAGGAGGTGACAAGCTGTCCTAACTCGTCCTTCGCCTTGACATCAATTTTGAAATCAAGGTCGCCCTGCGCCACCGCATGTGTTCCTTCAACCAGCTTCTCAAGCGGAACCGTAATCCCTCGGGCAAGATAAATTCCAAACCAAATCGCCGAGAAAATAATTAAAAGAACAATAATAAAAAAAGAAAGTAAGTAGCTTCCCTTAATGGGATTTTTAAACGCCTTCAACTGCTTGTATTCCTCTGATGCCCTCTTAATGCTCTCCATCTTTAAAGCCAGGGCAGAAGGGATCAGACTGTCCACAATGAGAATGGCTTCACCCTTGGGAACCCTGGGCAATGGAATGGCAAGGACGACGCGAATAATCTCTCCTTGAAGACTTCCTTTCATAACAACTATGGGTTCATTGCGCTTTAATTTCTTTTCAGAAATCTCCAGAGAAAGCGCGGCAGAATCGAAGCCTTCGGACCACTCTCTTTCAGGCCATGTAGAAGCAATAAAGGCTCCCTCTCGGGTCGTCAGATGAATCGCTTCTACATCATATTCCATGCGTGCGGTTTTCAAAAAGGACGTGACGACGCCAGAGACGCCTTGCTCATGGTCTAAAAAAGAAGGATCAGAAAGGCGCAGACCAATCTCTTTGGCAAAGCGTTTTGTTGTGAATTGTGTCCGTTCATAATAATTTTGGGCTACTTTTAAGGAAGCATCCAGTGAGCGTTCTACCTGAATGGAAAACCAGTTCTCAATACTACTGGTTAAAAGCCCAGAAGCCACAATAAAAAGAAGTACCGAAGGAACAAGAGAGAGCGCGATAAATGAGGCAATCAGTTTTGTTTTAAAACGAATCCCCTTTTCCCTTTTTTCAAAAAAGAGTTTCACGAGATTGCGGGAAAGCAATAAGATCAAGATCACAACAAGCGTGATATTGAGATTCATCAGCGTCAGGAGAAGAATGTTCGTTGAAATAAGCGGTGAAGGGTTTATCCCTTGAAAGATCAGAAAAGTAGCCGAGAGAGAAAGAACCAAAAAAAATATCGTAATCAGTAACGGCCAGAGATTTTTTTTTGACTTTGTGTTCACTCTCCCCCCTGCGAAGGGTGCGACCCCTGCGA
>CAYJXH010000011.1:5020-14517 GCA_964373975.1 uncultured Nitrospirota bacterium
TTTTTTTTTGACTTTGTGTTCACTCTCCCCCCTGCGAAGGGTGCGACCCCTGCGAAGGGGCATACAAAGAACCTGACTTGCCCCAAGGCGTGTCTAATTCAAGAAAAGGAATAAAGAAAAGAAATCGCTCCAGATCACGCGGAACATGCGTCGCCTTCATTTGCGCCTTCACCCAAACATGGTAACGGCGATTCTGCTTCAAAAGGGACGTTTCAGCAAGACGTATCCTTTCTCCACGTGAGATAAAGGCACGCATCGCAGACTGCGAATCAAATACCCGCTCTGTCCTATCTAACCCTTCCCGCCGCCGAACCGTGTAGCTCTTTTTGAGGGTATCGTATTTCACCGTATAGCGAATCGTTTTTTCAGCAATCTCTTCGTAAAACCAATGATCCTCCTTTTGGTTTAATACAATGTAGTAATAAAAATCCTTCTCAATGCCATCCTGAATATCCCGTTCAGTCGCCCTGTTAAATCCGTCGGCCAAGTCAAACGAGACAACAATCGTATCTTTGACGATCTCTACTGCGATCTTTTCTATCCGTTCCCTTCCGGCCCATCCAAAGACTGGAACAACAATAAGAAAAAGAAGGCACAATATGGCAGTTTGAATCCGCATTAAAAAACATGTCCTAACATAAAGTGGAATTCGGAGGAGGACTCCAAAACCTCCCTGTCGAGCTTATATCCCCAATCAATCCGAAACGGGCCAATGGGTGTATTATACCGGAAGCCTATTCCTGTTGTAGACTTTATCTCCGATAACTTTATTTCATTAAACTCGCGCCAGACATTGCCATGATCAAAAAAAAGAACCATCCCAAACGACTTATAAAGGGAAATGCGCAACTCCTCATTAAAGATGAGCATGGCATTCCCTCCTGTCGGAATCGTGTCATCGGCGGTTTCATTGATGGTCTGCCCAAAAATCCCCAGTTCGTTTTGCGCGTAACCACGAACCGTACTTCTTCCTCCTGAAAAAAACCGCTCCGATAAGGGAATGATGTTTGTTTCCCCAAATTTATTCGCTCCACCGGCCCGAACCGAAATGGCAAGCATGCTTTTGGAAGTCTGGGGGAAAAAGAGACTGCTCTGATGCGTCATCTTCAGCAACTGAACCTCCGACCCTAACACTTTCGCGCCCATTCGCAAGGTCGTAACATGAACAGACCCAGAGACAGGGTTGAATGGATCGTCCCGCGTATCGCGAATCAAAGAGGCGTTTGTACTGGCAATAATCAAGTTGCCGACATCTTGATTCGTTAGAATAACATTCGGTTGTACATTGGTGATATTCGTATCTTTGTACTCATAAAAAAGGACGCCTTTCCATAAAGGAGACAGCTTCTTCTCAAAACCGACTGTTTCAACGAAGGTCTCTTCGTCATATTTTTTAAACGAATCTGCTTGTGTTTTAAAATAGGTTGCGCTGGCCGTTGCATCCGCATTATAAGAGAAGACGCGCGGTTCTTTGTAATTGATGCTATACCGTCGCTCTATCTTGCCGCCTTCAATCCGCGCACTCATTTTTCGTCCCGTTCCAAAAAGATTGCGATGGCTGACGCCTAAAAAACCGCGCGGGCCTTCGCTATCCAGATAGCCCAATCCAAGTTCCAAAGCCCAACGAGGACGCTCGGAAACCGTGAGGCGCAAATCTTGAGTGGCTTTGTTCTCTGTCTTCTCATCCGGCTCAAAATGAATACTGGAAAAAAGACCGGTCTGGCTTAGCTGTTGCTGGCTTAACAATATCTTTTCATTATCGAAAGGGTCCCCTTGCTGAAGCGCCATTTCTCGAAGAAGAACATGCTTTTTTGTTTTAAGATTTCCGGTGATCCGCGTCGCGCCGAGAAAAACCGGTTCTCCTTCGGTAATCGTATAGTCTAGTTGCGCGCGGCTCTTATCTTCCGAGAACGTGACTTCTGAATCAACTTTAGCAGACAGATACCCTCGTCGGGAATAAAGAATTAGAATCTGCCGCGCCCCTTCTCTAAGCGCCCCCTTGTTGTAGGAATCTCCCTTTTGGAGGGAAAGGCTATTCGTAATTGATTCTTCTGAAATGCGATCCATTCCTTTTAGGGAAATGTTTTCGATCCAGCTGTAAGTCCCCTCTTCAATCTTAAAAAGGATTGCGGCATTTTTTTTCTCGCCGTCAAAGGAAATATCAGGTGTAACGCGCACATCCAGAAACCCTTCTTTTTTATAAAAGAGGGCGATATTTTCAGCATCTTCACTAAGCTGTCTTTCCGTAAAATGCGTTCTTGTCAGAAACCCCTCTTTCTTGAGGAAAACCAATTTCCGCAATCGCTTTTCAGAAAATGTGTTATTGCCAAAAAAATTGATTTTACGAATTCGCGCGCGTGTCGCATTTTCTATTGTAAAATACGCCTCCGTCCTGTCTTCATGGGGAAAGCGTTTTGCCTTAACGCTTACTTTTGTAAAAGGATACCCCTTGTCATGATAAAACATTTCAATCGCGCGCGCCGCGTCTTCCAAAACCGCGTCGTCATCTCCGCGCTCTTTATTGATACGAACCAGTTTCTCTAAAGACTCACCCTCTGGAAAAGAAAAGCGATTCACGCCATCGAAAAAGAGGTCAATCTTTGTGCCCGCAACGATTGGCAGTGTAATATTCACTTCGTAGCGGCTTGGTAAAAAGTCTATCCATGGCGGCCCCACCATTGCTTTTCTGTATCCATATTTTTTGTAAAACTGATTGAGTCTGTCCATATCGTCTTGAAGGCGTTTCATACTAAAATGTTCTGGGCTATTTGATACGACAGAAAGACGTAAGACCCTCTCTGGGAAAACGGGGGTTCCTGTAAAGTTCAGCCTATTGATTCGAGCGCGATCCCCTGCTTCTATGTTCAATAAAAGCTCTGCTACAGAAGGATTCTTTCGGGAAGGTTTAAATTGGCTTCTAATCTGGACATTAAAATAACCCTCATTTTTATAGAGAGAAATAAGTTTTTCAGTCCGCTTTTCCCATTGAGATTCATTCAGAACTTCATTGGGTATAAAGTGCAAGGCCTCTAAAATTTCCGCCTTCGATAACTTGTGCAATCCAGAAAGGATCATCGCGGAAACGATCTGTTTTTGAGAAAAAATCCATTTTACGTTAATCTGGCCGTCTGAAAGTTCCGTGACATCTACTTTTATATCCGTTACCATGCCCGTCGCATACAGGCGTTCCATGGCCTGACGAACATCCGCAGTCTGGTATAGATCGTGCGCCTTCATCCCGATAATCTGAATCAACGATTCTTCGAGCAAAACGCCATTTTGCTCAAAATCAATCTTTGCGATCACCCTTCCTTCCCATGAAGCCGCAAATAGAGGGAGTGCAAAAAGAGTTGACAGTAAAGCCAAAAACAGAACCGTAAGACATCGTAAGCGGTTTTCTTTCATCATCGGAACTCGAATTGGAATCTTAGGTCGCCTCCTATTTTTCCCTGTTCGTCTTTCTCCCCTACCAAAGAAACATTCTTACCGAGATCATAGTAAATCTTAATTTTCGGCTGTTCCGTACTATCAAACGTCGTTGAAGATACGACCAGAAGTCTTTCATTTAGTACCCTCTTTTCCACGGTAAGGAGGGTGGTTTTAGATGACTTTCCATCAGGGACACCCACTGAAATCTTGTCCAGTCCGGTAAATTGTTGTATGGGCTCTGCAAGGAAGCCTGCGACAAAGTCCGAGACAATTGATGTGGCGACGCCCCCGGCCTCCACAATTTCTGCCGTTGTTTTTCCCAGTGAGAGCAAAGAAAGAATGTCGGCATCGGGAAGCGGCGGGAGCGCGGTTAAGCCTAAGACAAATCGAGAAAGGGTCCCCGTTAGGGAAAGATCGATCGCATAATCTCGCACCTTTGATTGCCCTTTAATATCAAACAGGGGATCAATTTTTTCTGGATTGACAAATTGTACCATGCCCGATGTGACTTTAAATTCGTTTCCCCTAAAGGAGAACGTTCCCCTCGGTATATCAATTTGGCCAAAGAGCAGGGGATTTTCCAGCGTGCCTTTTAGGAAAAGATCTACTTCCAGAGGAACCTTGGCGATATTATTACGAACGGCAATATTTTCTTTGCCAGAAAGATGTATCGAAAGACGCGTGGTTCCCGCAAAGGGAATATCAATCGGCAGACGTTCTTCCTGATTCTCCTGCCATTTCACAATGATCTCCCTAAGGTCAATCCGTTTTTCGTAAAGTGCTTTTTTAACATGGAGCGATCCATCAAGCAATTGTGCTTTTTTATCTCCTTGAAAGAACAAGCTCCCTTCCACAATCGTTTCCACATCGGGCGTTAGACGCATCGGCATCTCTTTAAGATCAAACTGAAATCCGAACGAAGTAAGATCAACCCCCGTCAGCGCCGCCTTGCCGAATCCAACAAACTGACCCCGTCCCATCTTTCCAGAAACGGTTTCTAAAATAAGGAGATTTCTGTTAAAAACCAACGACAGCGCGGAAATTAAAATTGGATCGGAAAAATTCGTCAAGGAAAGAAGACCCGATTTCATTGAAAGCACGCCTTGAATATTTGGATTTTTCCACTGGTCAGTTATTCGAATATCAACCTGCGCAACGCCTGATCCCGCGCGAACTTTCGGCGTGAAAAGACGCAGAAGATTCATATCGGCACTCCCCTTAACAATAAGACCCCAGTTCAAAAGAGGGGCCAGCCGGCCAGAGAGCGTCAGATCGGTATTGATGCCTTTAAAGGAACCCTTCTCAATGAGAAAATTTCCTTTTTGGGCACTAAAGGTAATCGCGCCGTCATTGGTCAGCCAGTAATCTCCCCATGTTGCAGAAAGGGTAGAAAGATCTCCTGTTAGATCAATCTGCTGTAGTGTTTCAAACGTGCCTTTTCCTGAAATGTCTCCGCCGGCATAAAGAGATAGCGTGGAGAAGCCAGACATCAGGAGCCATTTTTTTGGAAAGAACGGGTGCACGGGCAAACTTGCGGAATGCGCCTTAAATGAAAAAGGGTAGGGTTTTAGAGAACCGACCTCGGCCGTTAAAGAAAAATTCTTTTTAGGAAAAGAACTGGCGATGGTTACCTCTTCGTTGTGCCAATTGACATGAACCGTTCCAGAGTCCATGGCAACCTCTTTATATTGGAGATTTTCAAACGCGGCAATGATATTCAATTCCGGTTTTTTAAACGACCCTTTCCCCTCAACAGATAAGGTCATTTCTCCTGATACATTCGGAGGAACATCCGGCACAGGGACTACCGCATCGTAGGCAGGCCCTACCTCTGCGGAAGGCCCAGCCTCTGCGAGTTGAAACGAACGCAATAAATCAATTTTCTGAAGCGAAAGCGGCGAGGTCTTTACAGCAATTCTATAGTCCCCGTGATATGAAATTTCCCCGTCGCCTTCTGCAGTCATGTTGCCCGCAGAAGAGGCAAGGCCCGCAGGGGCAATGCCCCCTCTGAAAGCCTCGCCTCCTTTTTCCAGAAAGGCATTGCGTAGTTGCACCTCTTTCTCGTTTATAGTCAGTAAAACACGGCCTTTTGTAAATCGCTCTCCATAAAGAGATCCTTCTCCCAACGTCACCGGGGCTGTTACTGTAAATTTATTCCCGATTCCATTGATAGAAACTTTTCCCGTCGCAGTGGTAAAAAGAGGTATCGGCGCTTTCATAAAAAGGGTGATAATCTCTTGTGGATCAATGGAATGGGCATCTGCCGTAAAGTTATAGAGAAAGGGCTTTGGGGATTGGGCTAAACGAACATTGCCCGAAAACTGCGCGAATCCACCCTCTGCAGGCTGTAACCCTCGCAGGGCACGTTGCCCTCGCAGGGGACGTTCCCCTCGCAGGGGACGTTGTCCTTGCAGGGATCCCTCCCGAAAAGTAACGGTTTTGTCTTGATATTGAAATTGTGATTGGAGAGGGCCAAAGGGGTGTTGTTCTAATGTCCAATTATTTAATTTGAAAAAGCCTGTAGCGGAAGGGTTACTAACATGTCCAGACAATACCCCTTTAAGATGAAGACCCCCTGTCATTGGAATTTGTAATAGATCAGCGGCCTCTTTTATCTGTCCCATTTCTAATAATACGTTGAGGGATAAGCCATGGGTAGGTGTGATGAGTCCTTCCCATTTCGCCTCCCCATCTGGAAGGGAAAGCGTTCCTTCATGAATGCGTATTCCTTCTTCAGACTTGGTAAAGCCTAATGTTCCATTTGTTAAGAGCGCTATAAGCTGTAACGGATCCCGGATGGACGTAACGACGCTTGGGGCGGAGGCCTCTCGCAGGGCAGGTTGCTCTCGCAGGGCACGTTGCCCTCGTTTTATTTCTAATGTGCCAGAGCCAGTTATTTCTTCCTGCATCTTTTCCTGCCCGATTCCTTTTCCAGACAATGCCATTTCCCCCTTGGAAAATAGTCCATAAAAATGCCGTCCCTGTTCCTGCGATGAAAAAACATTGATGGCCTGTTCGATTGCAACATGGTTGTATCTCAATGTCAGACTATAAGATTCCTCTGGCAAATGAATCGTAGCAGAACCCATTGCTTCCCCTGAAAAAATCTTCGCCAATATATTCTTAAAAGACAGTTGTCTATTCTGATAAGAAAAATCGGAACCGATAGACCCCACCTCACCCTTCGCAGAGGGGGCCTGCCCCACGCGAGCCGTGTCTCCTTTAAGAAATAAACGGGGAACGGCTATTTTCCCCGTGACCGTTGGATTCCTAATCGTTCCAGTCAGATGGCCTTGCAACATTATTTTTCCAGAAAAATTTGGAACAGACACGCCGACCGGCAGAAGCGTTTCAACCGGAACCGTCGCTGTGATCTGCATATTGAGACCGACATTCGATCCTTTCGTCGTTGGCATGACGAAGGCCTGCGGCATCACGCTCGCAAACGATAGTGTTCCCTCTGCTGTCAGTTCTGCCTCGCCTAATTTTGCGTTGATCCGCGTTAAATCAATTCCTTTTGAATGGACAACAAACGCGCCTTCTAGGCGATCTAAATTCTTTTCCTGTTTCGCAAACGTAATACGACCCGCAGAGGAGGCAGGGCCTGTGCCAGCCGTGCCTCCCTGTTTTCCTAAAAGGGCAATAGCAAAACGATCCATCTTAAAATTAGGCTCTATCGTGATATTAAGATGGGGAAGGGAAACAGACTGCTGATCGTCGCTGTAAGAGACTGTCCCCTCTTGAATCCGAATCCGTCTTATAACAACTGTATTCTTTTTAGATCCCAAATGAATATCAGCATCAGGGCCGAAAGAGAGGGTTGGGTTTTCAATCAGTATATCTTGAATGAAAAAGGACTGGGTGAGCAAAGACCAAAGGCTAAAAGAAATCTGTATTTTTTTAATAGAAAGGGCCAATTTCCCAGACGGGGGCAACGTGCCCTGCGGGGGCAACGTGCCCTGCGAAGACAACGTGCCCTGCGAAGACAACGCGCTATCCGAAGTAACCCCCCTCACGACAACGGAAGGAGGAAAGAAGGCGAGTTCCGATTCCTCGATCTTAATCTGTTGGCCTAAAATCGGCTCTAGGCTTGATTTGACAAGGGTTTCTATTCTATTTGAAATAAAATCGCTCTTGGTAAACCAGTAGAAACCTGCCGCCAGAAACAGGAGGGTCAAAAGGGATATGATCTGTTTCTTTGACAATGAAGGCTCCTATAAAGAGGGAAATAACACGCGGCAGAATTTTAATGGACGTGCGACGTCTGTGGGCGGAGTTTTTTTTCTATCTCTACAAATTTTATTCGGAGCGCAAACAGGGTTTGAGAGATCATCTCGTCTTCGGACGACGTAAGGTTCCCCTTTGTTTTTTCTTCCAACAGCGAGATTAAATCAATCACCTGACGCGCAAGCGGCAAATGCACCGCAGGTTTCCCGCCTTGTGGCGGCCCTTCCTGACCAAGATGCATTAGCGCCGATGTTGCCAATGACAGGATAAAAGAGACGAACGTCACCGGTATGGGCGCGCTGATCTCTTCCGCGACTTCTTTTTGTTTTTCTGCTTTTTGTTTTTCTGCAGGTTGATCCTTCGGCAAAGGACCTCCCGTCTCGTCTGTATAACGCGTGCGTTTATCTTTTATTTCAAATTTTGTCTCTTCTTCCATTCCACCCTCCATAGATAGCGCAAAATTAACATATCTCTCTTGCGTTTTCAAATTTTCATCTATTTGATTTTCGTTCCTGCGGGAACCTCTTCTAAAAAGGTTGCCAAATCAAAAACCGCTTCCGATCCTGCGGCCAACAACATCCCTTCTGAAAGCACCCCTTTAAGCTTTACGGGAACCAGATTGCAAACGACAATAATCTTTTTTCCAATCAGGGTTTCTGGCGCGTATTTTTCGGCAATGCCCGCAACCACCTGTCTCACCTCTTTTCCCGTATCCACCTGAAGTTTTAAGAGTTTGGTTGACTTGGGAATTAGCTCTGCTTGTTTGATAATCCCCACACGCAAATCAAGTTTTCCAAAATCTTCAATGGTAACCAATGATTTAGGAGATTCAGGTTCAGCAACGGATGGCAACGGTGTTTCCTTCTGGAGCGGGATACTTCGTTCCAGTCTTGGAAAAAGAGATTTTCCTTTGGAAATTTTTTGTCCTGAAGGATATCCAAACCCTATTTGATTCAAGGGTAGATTATCAGGAACCGGAACCCCGCCCAATTGATTCGCCATCTCTATTGCTGTATCTGGCATAAAGGGGGCAATGTAAATGGAGAGAATCCGCAGTGCCTCTGCCGCCGTGTATAAGACCGTATTGAGTTTTTCTTGATTATTCGGATTTTTTGCGAGCTTCCATGGTGCCATCTGCTCAAGATAACGATTTAAGCGATTGGCCGCTTGTCCTATCTCGCCTAATACGAGATGAAACGCTAACTGGGTCATTGCCTCATGAACACGATCAAAAAGGCCAGCAAACAGCTCTTTTATCTCCTCTTCTTCAGGATGGCTTCCCGCGAGAGAAGGGGCAGGAATCGTTGCATTACAAAACTGTTCAATCAATTTCAAGGTTCGGGACAGCAGATTTCCCAGATCGTTTGCCAGCTCACTGTTGTACCGTTGCAGAAGCACCTCTTGCGAAAAGTTGCCATCGCTTCCAAACGGAACTTCACGAAGCAGAAAATATCGAAACGCATCCACACCTACCGTTTCAATAACGGCATTCGGATCAACAACATTCCCACGGCTCTTAGACATCTTCTCTCCATCCACCGTCCACCAGCCATGGGCAAAAAGCATTTTGGGAAGGGGAAGGTCTAATGCCATGAGCATCGTTGACCAGTAGACCGCATGCGTCGTCAGGATATCTTTACCCACCAGATGAATATCAGCAGGCCATCCCGTGAAGGAATCGGTTCCGTAGCCGCGCATTGAAATATAGTTGACCAGCGCGTCAAACCAGACATACGTCACGTAATCAGGGGCAAACGGAATTGGAATTCCCCATGAGAGACGGCTCTTGGGACGCGAGATGCAAAGATCGCCCAACGGCTTTTCCAAAAATCCCAATATCT
>CAYJXH010000012.1:0-14300 GCA_964373975.1 uncultured Nitrospirota bacterium
GCCGGAAAGACGACGCTCTTTCAGATGATCGCCGGATTGGTCTTCCCCTCCGAGGGAGAAGTGTTATTA
This sequence comes from uncultured Nitrospirota bacterium, assembly GCA_964373975.1. Lineage (GTDB taxonomy): Bacteria > Nitrospirota > Nitrospiria > SBBL01 > SBBA01 > JACPZM01. The sequence goes on from CAYJXH010000012.1 coordinate 70, forward strand.
AATGGCGAAAAGATTACAACGCTCCCCCTCTATCGCCGTGCCCGACTGGGGTTAGGATACCTGCCGCAAGAGGCGTCCATTTTTAGAAAAATGACGGTCGAGGAGAATATATTATCCGTTCTGGAGATGCAACCTTCCGCGTCTTTCGGAAATAATCTTTCTTCCGCAGAAAGACGCGCACGGGCGGAGGTGTTATTAGGGGAGTTAAATCTTTTGCATCTGTCTAAAAATATCGCCGCGACTTTATCGGGGGGGGAGCGGCGCCGACTCGAAATCACAAGGGCCTTGGTGAATAATCCGTCCTTTCTGCTTTTAGATGAACCGTTTTCCGGGGTTGATCCCATTGTGGTGATTGAAATTCAAAAAGTTCTTTTTCAGCTCAAAGCAAAGGGGATCGGCATCTTTATTACCGATCACAACGTAGATGAAACCTTGGCGGTTTGCGATCGCGCTTATATTATTCATGCGGGAGAGATTCTGCTTTCTGGAACCCCTTCTGAAATCGCGGCAAGCCCTGTTGCCAGAGAAAGATATCTAGGAAATCGTTTTCAATTTAACGAGGAGCGAGCAGTTTAGACTGCGGGAGGTTACTATGGCTTGGCAAACTGGAATGAAGGCAGGAATGGATTTGCGGCTAGGGCAGAGGATGGTGATGACGCCACAGTTGCAACAGGCAATTAAACTGCTGGCGCTCTCCCGGCTTGAACTCACTCAAATGGTTGATCTTGAAATGACCGAGAACCCGCTTTTGGAAGAGACCTCTTCTGATTCCCCCGATGAGGAGATGGGAGAATCTCATTCCTCCGAGTCGGGAGAAGAAACAAGGGAGAATCAGGAAGGGGATTCCCCTGAAAAATCGGAAGAGATGGACTTAAAGTGGGAAGACGCTTACGAGGACGATGATCGGGAAAGAATTGAAAGCGATGTCACCTCTGAAACGCCTCAAGCGAGGCCGTCTTATGAGCAAACATTAGCAAAATCTATTTCGCTAAACGATCATCTCCTTTGGCAGTTGGGGTTGATCGCTTTGTCTGAAAGGGATAAGGGCATTGGCGCCGATTTAATCGGAAACATTGAAGACAATGGTTATTTGGAAACTTCTCTTGAAGAAATCGCGGCGGGCATGGGGATTACCGCTTCCGAGGTTTTGCGTGTTCTAAAGGTCGTTCAGCAATTCGATCCTCCGGGCGTGGGCGCACGGAACTTGGTGGAATGTCTTCTTATACAGACCGAACTTTTGGGTCTTTCAGGGTCATTGGTTGAAACGGTTATTAAAAATCACTTGGAGAATATTGAGAAAAGGCGGTACGCGCAGATTGCCAAAGAATGCAATGTCTTACTAGAAGAGATATTACAGGCTTCTAAAATTATCGAACACCTAGAGCCAAAGCCGGGTCGGCCGTTTTACACCAACGACAATTTCAACATTATTCCCGATGTCTTTGTCGTAAAACTTGAGGACGATGAGGACACCTTGGAAAAAGGAGGGTATGCGGTTGTTCTCAACGACGATGGCATGCCCAAAATGAAAATCAGCTCCTATTATCGCTCTCTTTTACGCTCCAAACAGCCCGGAGAGGAAACGACACGCGCCTATTTGAAAGAGAAATTTCAATCGGCAATGTGGCTAATTCGCAGTATTGATCAGCGGAATCAGACGATTCTAAAGGTGGCCAATTCTATCCTCAAGTTTCAATATGCGTTCATGGAAAAAGGGGTGAGCCAATTAAAGCCTCTGGTATTAAAACAGGTTGCCGAGGACATTGCGATGCATGAGTCTACGGTGAGCCGCGTGACCACGCATAAATATATCTATACCCCACAGGGGATTTTCGAGCTGAAGTATTTTTTTAACGGCGCGCTCGCTTCGGTCGGCGGCGATACAGAGCAGAGATCCTCATTGGCCGTTCGTGAGCAGATTGAGAGAATCGTGTCGGAGGAAAATACGGCCGATCCCTTGACCGATCAGGAGATTGTAGATAAACTCAAAACAGAGGGTGTCGAGATGGCGAGAAGAACCGTCAGTAAATATCGCGCGGAGCTAAAAATTTCCCCCGCAACAAAAAGAAGAAGGCCTGTATCGCAGGGGCAGTAACAATAACATAAAAGGAGAAATATGAAGTTAGTGATCACCGGAAAACAGATGACCATTACGCAGGGTCTCAAGAAATTTGTTGAAGAGCGGGCAAGTAAAATGGAGAAATATGCGTCAAAGCTAAACCTGTTGCAGGCAACGATTACGTTGAAGGCTGAAAAGCATCAGCAGACTGCCGAGGTCCATTTGAATGTAAACGGAGTGATCCTTGAGGCGGAGGAAGTCGCCAATGAGATTGGGGTCTCCATTGATAAGGTCATGAGCAAGATTGAAAAGCAACTTAAAAAATATAAAGAAAAGGTTACCAACCACCGTGTTCGTGTGGGCAAAACAGAAACCCTCATCAGCAAGAAAAAGGCAGGGAATGTCCCTTTACAAAAAGAGCAAGACGCGCCGCCGTTTATTGCTGTGGGCAAGAACCTCTTCCGTATTCCAAAGCGAGAAAAAGTTTCGGTTAACCTTCTCACGATTGAGGAGGCCCTGTTACAAATGAAATCAAATAAAAAAGAGTTTTTCCTCTTTCGAAATGGGGCCAATCGCCAACTGAATCTTGTTTATAAAAAGAAAAACGGGATTCTCGGATTGATGGAACTTGTTGACGCAATATGAAGAAATTTCATTTGGTGATTATTAGCGGCCTCTCCGGCGCCGGAAAAAGCGCGGTGATTAAATGTTTTGAAGATATCGGCTTTTTCTGCGTTGATAATCTTCCCCCGCCGCTTATTCCAAAATTTGTGGAACTATGTCTTTCACCCGGGAGCGAGGTTTTCCGTGTGGCACTAGGTCTTGATATTCGGAATCGGGACTTTCTTTCTGCCTTTCATGGAATCTATGAAACGCTTTGCAAAGAAGGGTATCCCGTCGAACTGCTCTTTATTGAGGCGGAGAACGAGGTTTTAATAAGACGTTTTTCGGAATCTCGCCGCCCGCACCCTCTTGGGAGGGGGCGGGCGGTGTCAGAAGGAATTGCAGAGGAGCGCAAAAAATTATCCGATCTTCGCGAGCTTGCGCATCATATCATTGATACGTCGGAACTCTCACCGTCTGAACTCAAAAAAACGATTGAACGCACCTATGTTAAAAAAGGAGAGGGAAGCCCGCTTCACATTTCTTTGATTTCTTTTGGTTTCAAGTTTGGCGTTCCTTCCGATTTGGATATGCTCTTCGATGTTCGCTTTCTCAAAAACCCTTATTTCGAAAGAGACCTAAGATTTCAGACCGGGGATGATAAGTCGGTGCAAGACTTTGTCTATGCCCAGAAAGAGTCTGAAATTTTTATGACGAAGTTGTCAGACCTGTTAGACTTCCTTGTTCCTCTGTATGAGCACGAAGGGAAAAGCTATCTAACCCTTGGCATTGGCTGTACGGGGGGAAAACATCGTTCTGTGTCCATTGTGAATCTGCTCAATGAAGTGCTAAAACAAAAGGGGCGGGAGATCTCCTGTCGTCATCGAGACATCAATCGGCCGCCCTCGGGATAAGAGCATGGGCATTAGAGATCTTCTGCCCAGAGTCGTTTGAGAAAGATTTTCCATGGAAGAATTTCGATTTCCCCCGCCACGATTCGCGGCTCCTTTTCAAGACAAACAATAATAGATTTCTTAACCGGGCCATCTTCCCTTAAGGCAATAAGAGAACGCCAATCTCCCTCATGGATTTTCGCAGAACCTTTGATTTCTATTGCCAACTCTTTTTCGCCCACAATAAAATCAACTTCTTGACCCGTGCTCGTTCTCCAAAAGGTCATGGGAAGATCAGGAGCGCGATAGGCTTGATAGGCTTTGAGTTCCATAAGAATATAATGCTCGAAACTCTTTCCGAATTCACTGCTTCCTATCCTGGGCTTCCGGCGGGCAAGGTAGTTGGCAATCCCTACATCAAAGAGATAAAACTTTTCCGTTAAAATCATTCTACGGCATTTTGATTTTTTCCAAGGAGAGAGACGAAAACCTAAATAGGTGTCTTCTAAAATCTGAAAATAATTTCGAACCACTTTATGAGAAACCCCTGTTTCTCTGGCCACATTGGTATAGTTCAAAAGCTCACTACTCGTAAGAGCGGCCACTCTTAAAAATTCAGAAAAAGCGGGTATCTGTTGTGCAATCGCTTCTGCAGCAATCTCCTCTTTTAAATAATCCGCAACATAAGCCCTTAATTCTTCCAAGGGGTGTGACGATAAAAAGTGAGGTGGGAGTAATCCTGACACCATAACCTGTTCCAGATCAAACCCCTCTACTTCCAAAAAAGAAAGGGGGGCCATCGTTCTGCGCCAGGCGCGTCCTCCCAGTAAATTTGCATGACCACGGCGAAGCTTCCTCGCGCTTGATCCAGTCATCAGAAAAGATTGCCCCCGATTTTCTATCAGCCAATGCACTTCGTCTAAAAGGGCGGGCACTTTCTGTATCTCATCAATGACGATAAGCCCTTTGTGGTATTGATAGCGTTCACGTAATAGAAAGGGACGAGAAGCATAATCTGAAAAAACGTCTGTTTGAAGTAGATCAATGAGAAGGGTATTTTTTAGATGATGTGTAATCCAATAGCTTTTTCCCACCTTGCGAGGTCCCCACAAAAATGCAGACCTATTCTTGGGTAAAGAAATGTCCAATAGTCTGTTTGTGACCTTACGCATAGGGCAATATTACTAGATATTCTTACTTGCATGGGAAGTTTATCCTGCTTGCTGTTTAGTGTCAAGATCGAAATTGCTATAGAACTTTGATGTAGTGTAGAATTCGAGGATATGAAGATTACCATTGCAATTACTGGGGCGAGCGGGGCGGTGTATGGCGTGTCCTTGCTTGAATACCTCTTTAAAGAAAAACATAAAGTCGTTTTGGCGCTCACACCCTCCGCCCGGATTATTATACAGGAGGAATTGGGGGTCTCATGGGGAAGTTGTTTTAATGAGACCGCTGAACTTTTAAAAAAACGCTATCCTGACGCGGATTTGATTTACTGTAACGAGACCGATATGACCGCGCCGATCGCTAGCGGGTCTCATCCAATAGATGCGATGGTTATTGCCCCATGTTCGATGAAGGCCATGGCCGCGATTGCGCACGGTATCTCTTCCAATTTAATTGAACGGGCCGCCGATGTGACGTTAAAAGAGAGACGCCCTCTGATTCTTGTTCCGCGAGAGACACCGCTTTCTTCTATTCACTTAAAGAATATGCTCACCCTCTCTGAAATGGGGGCATGGATTATTCCGGCGATGCCGGCCTTTTACAATCGCCCTAAAACGATTGATGATATGGTGGGATTTATCGTGGGCCGCGTCTTAGACCGGCTCGGCATAGAAAATAGGGCCTATAAACGATGGAAAGAAGAATGCGCTTAATATCAATTTTTTTCCTAGGGAGCATTTTGCTTTCGTGCCAGTCTGCGCCGGATACCGTTTCGCGCCCTGACTGGGCCAATGTCACACTCCACGCGACTGGGTTTGGCCCCATAAAAACATGGACGGGAGCGGAAAGAATGCGTGGCATTCAACTGGCAAAGGCAGATTCTGCGCGTCAGTTGACGGAACAAATTCTAGCCCTCAAGACGGATAACGGAACGGCTTTTCGAGAAAAAGTCATTAAAGAGGATGCGATGAAAAAAATCACCGCGTATGTTCGCGGGGCTGAAGTTATTTCTATAGAAAATAAAAGGGAAGGCGTGGAAGTTTCGTCCCGTCTTGTTCTGGGAGATCCTTTTAAAGGCGCTTTGGGTCTTTTGAAAAGAAAAGAGCTTTCGCCTCCTCAAGGTCAGGGGAGGAGGGAGGGATCGTTTTGACACCCTGTCTCCCGCGTTTAGATATAGAACAAATCCAAGAGTCTACCGTTTATTTCTTGGCCGAACACCCTGATACCCAAGGGGCAATGCTAGATGCAATTGCCAAATATTTTTTAACGACGGATCCTCTGATCCAGAAGATCGTTGCACACCCCAATGTAGAGAAAACGACGATCAACTATATTCGTCTCTTTGTGTCCCCGGCCTCGCTTGCTTTTTTGGGGCTTTCACCCCGAACCGTCATTCTCCCCGAACCTGAATTAGAAGAGATGACCCACAAACGGGTTATGGTTATTGGGCAATTAAAGACCCCTGAAAAAATTCAACTGGCCTTAAAGGGAAATAAAGAGGCGCGTACCCTTCTTTTGAAAGATCCAAATCGGCAGGTTGTTATGGCTGTTTTGGAAAGTCCAAGGCTGACGGACGACGAAATAGATGGCATGGCAAAATCTAAAAACATGTCCGAAGAAGTGTTACGAACCATGTCTCGGAACCCAGCATGGATGCGAAAGTACCCCGTTATGGAAGGATTGGTGAATAATCCTAAAACACCGCTTCCCATCTCGTTGGGTTTTTTAAAGAATTTAAGGATAAAAGATTTAGAACGGCTTTCAAAAAATAAAGGCGTGTCCTCGGTATTGAGGACGACTGCGGTTAAAATGCTGATGGTGAAAGGAGTAAAATAAGCCACCGTGTCACTTCCAGAAGAGTATATTGCGGTTCGTGAAAGGGTGGGGATTGCTGATCTTTCCCAGGATGGACACTATCTTGTCTCTGGAGAGGATCGAACGAGCTTTCTTCAAAACTTAATCAGCAACGATGTCCGTCTTGCGTCTGGCAATAAGGGAATTTACAGTACGCTTTTGACGGCAAAAGGAAAGATCGTCGCCGATTTTTATCTCTATTCCCTCGCGGACAGCTATCTCTTAACCATGGAATCGGTTGTTGCCGAAAAGACATTTGAACATTTGATGCGCTTTCGATTGCGATCCAAGATAGATATCGTTCATCCCCCATGGGGAAAGATTTTGGTTTCAGGGCCAAAGGCCCGGCCGCTCCTACAGAAACTTTTCAAGGGCGCTCTGCCCGAAATGGAAGAGCCGTCCGCCGTTGTCGCGCCCATGCTTTGCGTTCGCCAGCCGCACACTGGAGAGGCGTCGTATTATCTTTATTGTCGCAAAGATATGCAGGCAGGCATTTGGACAGAACTGCTGTCTCTTGGAGAACCATTTGGCGTGGCAACCGTTGGGACATCCACATTAGAGACGCTTAGAATAGAGGCTGGAATACCCCTGTATGGCGTTGATCTTACGGAAGAGACGCTTCCCATCGAGGCGGGGCTTGAAGGTTGCGCCATCAGTTACACGAAGGGATGTTACCCCGGCCAAGAAGTGGTTGCACGCATCAAAACGTACGGGCATGTGAATCGGCACAGAGTGGGCCTGATTCTAAACGGAAGAGAGGCTCCGTCTGGGGGAGAGAAGATTTTTTTTGATAATATAGAAGTGGGCTGGATTACCGCAGGGACTTTCTCCCCCTTTTTAAATAAGCCCATTGCAACAGCCTATCTGAAAAACTCGGTTGCAATTGTTGGCGCAGAGGTCGTGGTTCCGTTAGCCGGCCAGCCTGTTTTAGCCACAGTCACAAATCTTCCATTTTACCAAAGTGGGTCATAACGCAATGACACCAGCAGATTTTTCACCGCCTACAACACCGAATGAATTTATAAGCGCCATCACAGCGCCTCCCGAAAATAGAATGGAAGTGGGCGTTCTTTTTGTGGGGGCGGGGCCGGCAAATCTTGCGGGGGCGATTCGTCTGATGCAGTTTCTCAACACGAACCCAGCGTTGAAACAAGCATTGGGGGAAATTCCTGTCGCCATTTTAGAGAAGGGGAAATATGTCGGCGCCCATCTTTTGGCGGGGGCAATTTTCAATCCAATCTCATTAAAGAAGATTTTTCCAGAAATCCCGCCGGGGACGTTTCCGTTTCAGCATCCTGTTTCGGAAGAGCGATTTTATTTTTGTTCCGAACAAAAATCGTATCGCCTTCCCCTCCCGCCATCCATGTATAACAGCGGGAACTTTGCCATATCATTAAGCCGATTAGGTCAGTGGCTTGCAAAAGAAGCGGAAGAATTGGGTGTGACTATTTTTACGGAAACGCCCGCGGTCAAACTGTTGGTTGAAAATGGCGTTGTTCGCGGGGTTAAGACTTCCGATAAAAGTAGAAGCCGCACGGGCGCGCCGCTTTCTAATTTTCAGGAAGGGGTTGAGATTTTGGCGAAGGTGACAGTCTTTGGAGAGGGCGGCTTTGGGCATCTTACGCAGTCTATGCTTACCCGTTTTGGCGTTGCAAGGGCGAATCCGCAAACCTTTTCTCTGGGGGTTAAGGAGGTGTGGGAAATCCCGCGTCCCCAACCTGCCGTTATTCACACCATGGGATGGCCTCTGCGTGGCGGCAAAAAGTTTGGGGAGTTTGGCGGTTCTTTCCTTTATCCAATGGGAGAAAACAAGGTCTCACTGGGGCTTGTTGTGGGCTTGGGTTATCATGACGCGACGCGCTCTGTCCACGATCTTTTACAGCAGATGAAAGGGCATCCATTATTTAACGAGATTTTAAAGGGTGGAGAGCGGATTGCGTGGGGCGCAAAGACGATTCCAGAGGGGGGATATTATGCGATTCCAGAACGACTGGCCTTGCCCGGGGCACTGATCGTTGGGGATGGGGCATCGTTGCTCAATGTGCCGGCCTTAAAAGGAATTCATTACGCAATGGCCTCTGGGATCATTGCCGCCGATACCCTCTGCTCTGCCATAAAAGAGGGACAAGACATTTCCTCTATAGAGAGGCTTGTGGGTTATGATACGGCTTTGCGGCAGTCGTTTATTTTCAAAGACCTCTATAAGGTTCGGAACATGCGGCAAGCGTTTGATCACGGCTTTGCGTCGGGGGTTATTCTGGCTGGCATGATGACGGCAACGGGCGGTCTTTTCCCCGGCTGGCAATTTAAAACAATCGCAGACAAAGACGCGCATCTTAATGTTCCTTTCGGCGCAGAAAATTTTGTGCCCCGAAAAACAGAGGCCAATGTATTTAACAAACTCTCCTCCGTTCATTTAAGCGGGAACAAAAGTCGGGATGATCAGCCGAACCATATCCGAATAGAGACGCGTGTGCCAGAGGCGATTGGAGAGGCATGGATTCACATGTGCCCCGCCAATGTTTATGAATGGGGCGACCCGTGCGAGGGAAAAGATGGGCATGGGCAGAAAGTCATTCGGATGAATGCTACGAATTGTATTCAATGTGGGGCGATTTCTGCCAAAGGGGGACAGCTAACGCCGCCCGAAGGGGGCAGTGGTCCGGAATATAAAGAAACCTAGGGGGCACCGTGCCCCTGCGCGACTTACAGCCCCGTTGGGGCTCCTTAGGGTGGGGATGGGGGATGTCTTATTTTATACCAGCGATAATTATACTGGTGGCACTATTGAGTGTTATTGCCCTTTTTGATGAGGCGAGAGAGGCGATAAAGGCCAGACAAAGACGGGCGCATCAGGCCGAAAACGAGAGACGCATTGCCAGTGCTTGTAGCATGAATGGTGCGCTGCATAAAATGGATTTGGTTTCATTTCAGAAATTAGTGATCTACATTTACGAGAAGATTGGGTATAGAACAAAAACAGTGCGTGCCGGGAAAGAGCGTGCCCTTATTCTTGAGCAAAACGGGGTCTATACACTCATGATCTATAAGAATCATCAATGGCCGATCAGCCGCGAGACATTAGAGACCTGTTATTACCACAAGACAAAAATGGGATTAGACGCGATGATGGTTATCTCCATAGGCGGCTTTAATTTGTCTGCAGGCGAGTGGTCCAAGGATCAGCCGGAAGTGAAGTTTATCAACGAACAAGGTTTTATTGATCTTTGCAATGAAATCGCTACCCCTCGTCCCGCAGGCTGACAGATGTGAACCACGGCCTACCATTTGATTATTTTGTTCGAATCAACTATATTCAGAAAGGTTTCAATCACAAACAAAAGGAGAATGTTGCATGAGTATTAGACCGTTACAAGATTGGGTTGTTGTGGATCAGGATGAGGCAGAAGAATGTTATTCCGGGGGAATTATTATCCCCGACTCGGCAAAAGAAAAACCCTATCAAGGGAAGGTCGTTGCTGTCGGGGAAGGAAAATATGTGAGTGAGGAAGCCTCAAAAGGAAGGGGAAGGAAAAAAGCAAAGGACACGGAAAAGAAGTTTGTAAAAACCACGCTGGTGCCGGGCGATCATATTCTCTATGAACAATACGCCGTCCGCGAGATTGACGTGGATGGGGAGAGATGTGTCTTGGTCAGAGAAGAGGATGTGCTAGGACTTTTAGTCTGATATACTGCTCACATGAAAGAAGGGCCGGTCCTCTCCATATTAGGGATCATCTTATTGGGGATGGTTATTTCGTCTATTTTCCGCATGCGCGAGATTCGACATGAGGCGGAATCGGCCCGAACCAATCAGCGGGCCGTGGTGACGGCACCTGCACAAGATCCTTCCCGATTTGACCCTATCAAGATAACGGCGTTTGGAAGGGACTCTGCCGCAATGGTTTTCATTCCAGGGGGAGAAGTTATTCGCGGAACCGAGGCGGAGATTGGCGAATTTGATGAACGGCCTGCACGCAACATAACCCTCTCTGCCTATTTTATTGACCTCAAAGAAGTCAGTAATATGCAATATCAAAAGTTTATAGAAAAAACAAATCGGCATAAGCAGGAAGTCATGATTTTTTTTGATGATGTCTCGTATCTTTTTGAGCCGAATCTTCCTGCCGTAGGCGTGACTTGGTTTGACGCAGATGCCTATTGCCGTTGGAATGGAAAGCGATTGCCAACCGAGGCAGAATGGGAGCATTCTGCTGGCGGAAACGGTTTGGGCGGGTGGCCATGGGGTGTTGTTTTTATAGAAGGGGCGGCGAATCTTCGCGGGGAACAAGATGGCTTTGCCTATTCCGCCCCCGTTGACAGCTTTGACGCAGGCCGATCACCTTATGGACTTTATAATATGGCTGGCAATGCGGAAGAATGGGTATCGGACTGGTACGAGGAATTTTTCTATAAAGAAGGGCAGGTAACGCTCCCCTCCGGGCCAGATACGGGGAACACCAAGGTTGTTCGGGGTGGATCATGGGAAAGTAGTCCGGGTATGGCACGCACTACAAAACGGCATACTGTTGCCCCCTACCGCAAAGAGGCCGGGATTGGCTTTCGTTGCGCCATGGATTCTCCCGCTGGTATCTAGCAGCGTTTTATAAATGTCTTTACAGGTCGTTCGTGGTGAGCTTGTCGAACCATGAACAGGGTGTTGCCCTTCGACAGGCTCAGGGTGAACGGGAAAGGTAAAGAAACGTTAGACACACTACACTAAATCGGTCTTATGGGTAATCGCGTCATTGAAGTAAACAATCTCAAAAAATCGTTTGGCGAGGCTTCTGCCGTAAATGATATTACCTTTTCGGTGGAAGAGGGAGAGATATTTGGCTTCTTAGGCCCAAATGGCGCGGGGAAGACGACGCTCATCCAACTGCTCTTGGGTCTTATTACCCCCACATCAGGAGAGATTAAAATTCTGGGAATGAATTTAACAAAAGACCGCGAGGCAATCCTCTCGCAGGTGAATTTTTCGTCTAGCTATGTTGCTCTGCCCACCTCTTTAACGCTGTGGGAGAATCTATTGGTTTTTGCAAAGCTATACGAAGTTAAAAACCCAAAGGAGAAAATCGCCTCCCTTTTGACGCTATTTGAGATCCATCGGCTTCAAGACACCCTAACGCGCAATCTTTCATCAGGCCAACTGACGCGTCTTTCTTTGGCGAAGGCATTGCTGAATTCCCCCAAAATTCTTTTTCTGGACGAACCCACCGCAAGCCTTGATCCTGATATCGCCGATAAGACTCGCACCCTCCTAAAATCCATTCGCAACGCGCACAAAACAACCATTCTTTATACCTCTCATAACATGAAAGAGATGCAGGAGATTTCTGATCGTATTGTCTTTTTAGACAAGGGGAAGATTCTCGTATGCGGAACCCCCAATGAAATTATAAAAAACTTTGAAGAAGAAAACTTGGAAGATGTCTTTCTAAAAATCGCGCGGCGGAACGTGGAGACCCCCCAATGAATTTTTCCCGTATCGGGGCATTAATACAAAGGCATCTGTACCTTTATAAACGATCTCTGCCGCGTATTATGGAGATATTTTTCTGGCCGCTCATGGATCTTTTAGTCTGGGGCTTTATTACGGTTTATTTTCAGCGATCCAATATCGCATTGCCCCGTTTTGTTACTTTTTTCTTGGGGGCGTTGATTTTCTGGGACATTTTATATCGCGCGCAACAGGGAATATCCATTTCGTTTTTGGAGGAGGTCTGGTCGAAAAACCTGCTTAATCTTTTTGTCAGCCCGATGCGTCCATGCGAATTTTTGGCCGCGTTGATGACGATTAGCGTTGGGAAAATGCTTACAGCAGGTGGGGCGAGCGCATTGCTTGCATGGATATTTTACGATTTCAATCTCTTTTTAGTAGGACTCTCTCTGATTCCGTTTGTGTTTAATTTGTTGGTGATGGGCTGGGCGATTGGCATTATTAGTATGTCCCTGATCTTGCGTTACGGCCAAGAGGCCGAGGTGCTTGCGTGGGGATTGGGTTTTTTAATTCAGCCGTTTTCAGCCGTGTTCTACCCCGTATCGGTCTTGCCTGTGTGGGTTCAGCCGATTGCGCGCATGATCCCTGCGTCGCACGTTTTTGAAGGCATGCGTTCTGTTTTAGAAACAGGCGAAATCCCGTATGAAAGCCTGATGAAGGCAACAATGCTCAACGGGGTCTATCTTGCGCTTGCTATTTTCTTTTTCTACTACACCTTGGCCGTTGTAAAAGAAAAAGGGCTTTTGATACACCGCGGAACGGAATAAAAAGCCAGTCCTCTTAGGTTGGAACTGGAAAAGAGGCTAAAACTTGACAAAATAAGGGCATTTTTATTATCATACGACTCTTTTTGCAACTCTTTTTGACCTATGAGACAGGCGCATAGCTCAGGGGTAGAGCGCTTGCTTGACACGCAAGAGGTCGGCGGTTCGAGACCGCCTGTGCCTACCACTCCATACGATAGGGTCATTGGAATGCTCATGGTCGTTGGAATGACTGTTGCTAGACCGAAACGGGAATGACAAGATATATATGAAGGAATGTGTTTTACAATTAGAAGGCATTGAGAAAAAAGTTCCGTTTGGAACACCCTTTTCCACGCTGACAAACCGAGACAAAAAGGTCTTTGCCGTTTCAGTGAACGGTTGTTTAAAAGACCTTTCTGCCCCAGTGAACGCCGACGCTGATGTAAAGTTTTTATCCTTTGATTCCGCAGAAGGCAAAGAGATTTATCGGCACAGCAGTTCCCACTTAATGGCGCAGGCCGTGAAAGAAATCTTTCCTTCTGCGCAGATGACCATTGGCCCGGCCATCGAAGACGGGTTTTATTACGATTTTGATTTTGAACGCCCTTTTACGCCAGAAGACCTCGTCAAAATAGAAGAACGCATTCGAGAGATTATCAAACGGGACCTATCCATTCACCGCATGGAGCTATCCAAAGACGAAGCCTGCGCCCTTTTCAAGGGTCGCGGGGAAAATTATAAGGTGGAACTCATTGAGGAGATTTCCGAACCGCCCATCTCTGCGTATCGTCAAGGCGAGTTTATTGACCTCTGTACCGGGCCGCATCTGCCTTCTACAGGCTATGCTGGAGAAATTAAACTGCTGGCCATTGCAGGTGCTTATTGGCGTGGCAGTGAAAAAAATAAGATGTTGCAGAGAATCTACGGAACCTCCTTCCCAGAAAAAGCACAAATGGATGCCCATTTAAACAATCTGGAAGAGATTAAAAAACGGGATCATCGCAAGCTGGGCAAGGCACTCGATCTTTTTTCCGTCTGTGATGAAGTGGGCGCAGGCCTTATTCTTTGGCATCCGAAAGGGGCCATCATCCGCAAGACCATTGAAGATTATTGGCGAGACGAACATTTAAAAGCGGGCTATGATCTTGTCTTTACGCCGCATATCGCACGGCTCGATCTCTGGAAGCAAAGCGGACATCTGGATTTTTATAAAGAAAACATGTACGGCTCGGTGGATGTTGATGGCGCGCCCTATCAGCTCAAACCCATGAACTGTCCGTTTCACATCATGATCTACAAGTCTCGGTTAAGAAGCTATAAGGAACTCCCTTTTCGGTGGGCAGAGTTGGGTTCGGTCTATCGTTACGAGCGTTCTGGGGTCTTGCATGGTCTCATGCGGGTTCGCG
>CAYJXH010000013.1:0-11702 GCA_964373975.1 uncultured Nitrospirota bacterium
ATAAAAATCTGGCTTCGTGAACGGGTGAATCAGGAAAAAACAGCAAGCGTGGGTTGAAAATTACTCCCATCCCTTATATTTTCAATGTCTTTAGTATTTCTGCAAATCTAGGTTCTATTTTTGCGTACTCCTTGAGGGCTTTTTCAATGAGTTCTTCCCGATCCTCAAGTTCCTTTGACTTTCTTATCGCAGGTGCTCAGAGTTTGTCCTAAAACTCTAAAACCAGGCCGTCATGCAGAAGATGAACCCGATTATCTTTTAGACGGCCAATGTCTTTTTTTAATGCGTCCAGATAGGGAACCTTCATGTGGTAAAGATAAAGAGAAATATCTTTTCGATTCATTTTTAAGAACTCTTGATAGGTCAATTCAGGGGTTAAATGTTTTGAAACAAAGGCCAACTCCAAAAATTGATTGGGGAAAGTTGTTTCAATAAAAGCGGCCTTAAGCGATTTGAGACGAGAGGCCTGATCCCAAATCTCGTCGGTCTTATAAGTGTCCCCGCTATACACAAAGGCCGATTGCCCATCCTCCACCAAGAATCCCACGGCGGGCACGGTATGATTCACATGAACGGCCGTAATTTTTAACCCTTCCCGTTTCACAGGCACACCGACCTTCATTGTTTCAAAGCGTAAGATAGGATTCAATCTATCTGGAATCGCCGTAAAATCAGGCCAGATATGATTATTAAAAATGTGGGTTTTTAAAGACTCTAATATTTTTTCTGTGCTAATAATAACAATCGGATGTTTGATCTTACCAAAAAGATTTTCAGCCAAAAACGGCAGGCTGTATATATGATCTAGGTGGGCATGGGAAATAAAAATATAACGGAGCTTCGCCATCGCTTTGATGGAAAGTGACCCGATCCCGGTCCCCGCATCAATAAGCACCGTTTCATTGATCTGAAAACAGGAAGAATTGTAATGTGTACAAACACCTTTTTCTTCCCGAAAAAGAGCCGATCCGTAACAACCTAATACTCTAACCTTCATGACTTTTGCCTCTCTGGAACCTTGGTTATCCCATAAATGGGGATCGTTTCTTCTTTTCCCTTGACCTTAACCTTATCTAGTTCCCGAATCAAAAAAGAACCGATTCCTTGAATGATTGCCACCCCTCCCTCTATCCGGCCACTGATTTTAGCATAAGTTTTATCCGTTATGATAATAGCCGCTTCGTATTTTCGCGTCAACGACTCGATCCGCGCCGCTAAGTTCACTGCATCGCCAATGACCGTATAATCCATCTTTTTGCCGTCCGCGCCAATATTTCCCACAATAACCTCTCCCGTATTGATTCCAATACCGATATCCAATGGCTGTTTCCCTTCGGATTTCCACTTTTCTTGCAGTTTGGCTAAACGATTGCGCATCTGCCATGCACAACCCACAGCCCGCCACGCATGGTCTTCTTGAGGCAGGGGCGCCCCCCAAAAAACCATGACGGCATCGCCGACAAACTTATCGAGCGTCCCTTCCCACAAAAAAACAATATCGGTCATCGCACCCAGATATTCATTGAGAATCGAAACGACTTCGTCCGGCCTCTCTTTTCGCTCCTCACAATAGACGGTAAATCCCCTTACATCGGAAAAGAGAATCGTCACCTCTTGTTTATACCCCCCCAAGCGGGCCAGTTCGGGTCGCTTGACCATCTCTTCTACCACACGCGGAGAGACATAGTTCTGAAACATTTTCCGAATCTCGCGCGCCTTTTTCTCCTCGGTAAAATACTGGAACCCGGTATAAATCATGTATGTTCCTAAAATCAATCCGGACGGATAAACCATATCAATCCACATTCTATAACGAATAAACAAATAGGTTGCCAATAGGAGGTGCGCCGTAAAAAGCCCTCCACCCCACAGTGCCCCTCCTAACGCGCGAAACCTCGGCATCACGATCCACAGGATAAGCGCATAGAGAAAAATGAGGCCGAGAGTGATTCCTTTCATCATCGCTTCGGAACGATAAAAAAAACGATTCGAGACGATATTCTCAATCACCGTCGCATTTTTCTCAAACCCCATAATGTTGTTTGAAAAGGGGGTTACCTTGGAGTCCGCCGTTGCCAAAGCGGAGGCGCCAATGACAACCACTTTTCCTTCAAAGAGTTTTGAAGGGATTGTTCCGGAAACAACATCTGCGGCTGAATAGTAAGGATAGGTCTTCTCTTTGCCAAAATAATCCACAATGATCCTCCCGATTTCATCGGTTTGGATTTCAGTCTTTCCTAATCGAACCGATTCCCCAATTTTCAACTCCATCTCCGTTTCGCTTAAACCCAGATAAAGCCTAGCGGCCTGAAGGGTCATCGGGGGATAGTATTCTCCTCCATATTCCACAACCAGCGTCTCCCGCCGTAATACGCCATCCCGATCCGGCAACATATAAACATGGCCGAGTGCCGCTGCCGCACCTGCAAATGCTGGAAGCGGGGCCAAAGAGGCAACAGCATGATAAGGAGGAGGCGTCAAACTGGTTCCCTTTTTAACGCGTCCATAAGTGGAAAATAAAATCGCATCCGGCACTTCTTTAGACAATTCGCTTGATTCTTGATGGGTGGACAAGACATTCAGAGGGACATCTAGCGCAAACGGCAGAACCACATTCCCTGCATTCTGAATCGCCGCTAAAAAAGCCTGATCTCCAAGCGAGAGGGATTCTTCCTCGGAAGGAGCCTTGTCCCCTTTCTCCTTTGCCTTCACGCCTTCCGCCACCAGCTCTTTTTCTGAAAATATAATATCAAACACAATCACTTTTGGGGCCTGGGCAGAAATACGATTTGTGAGTTCGGCCATTTTAGCGCGCGGCGGCGGCCAGCGTCCCCAGGCTTGAACCGTCTTCTCATCAATAGCAACAATAACGACGTCCCCTTTTGGCTTCTTTTCACCCCGTATCCAAAATCGGAGATCCAGCGTTTTGAGTTCAATCCTTTCCATCACGGAAAGATCTAAAAAAACGAGGAGGCAAGAAAGTAAAAAAATAAGGGGAACGAGGAGACGGCCCAGCTTTTTTATTTTGCCCTGTGTCCATTGCATGGGAATACGAGAGTCAAAGCCCCTATTGAATTTCTATGGCCGATTATACGCTTATTTTAAATTGAGAAAAACAGCTATTTATAATTTCATGTCAAACCCAAAAGAGGTATAGATTTTATCTGTCCTTCTGTATTATGCTCATTTCCAAGAAGCGCCAAACATTCCGTGGGGAGGTCATGATGCTAAATGAGAGAGAAAAACTAATGCAAATCATACATCTGGGGATGGATCTTGCCCAGTTTAAAGATGTAGATATCTTGCTAGAGAGAATCCTTACATTGGCCAGACAGTTTGTGAATGCAGAGGCGGGTTCAATCTATGTTCGGGAAGGGAACCAATTAAATTTTACCTATACCCAAAATGAAGTTTTAGAGGAGAAGTTAGCACCCGGCAAAAAGCTGATCTATGCGAACTTTTCCATTCCAATAGATGAAAAATCTATCGCCGGGGTTGTGGGGAAGACACAAGAGATGCTGAATATTCCAGACGTATATCAATTACCCACGAACCTTCCTTACGCATTTAATAAAGACTACGACCAACGGTCTGGGTATCGTACCCATTCGATGTTGGCCTTTCCGCTCACCCTCTCTACGGGCAAACTATTAGGGGTATTGCAGTTGATCAATGCGCGTGATAAAAACGGCAGGATAGCCCCTTTTGAAAAAGAAGACGAGTCGTATATTTTGCACTTTGCCAACAATGCGGCCATGGCCATGGAACGGGCACAGATGACACGGGCGCTTATTTTAAGGGCAATCAAAATGGCGGAACTGCGAGATCCTAATGAAACGGGCCCGCATGCCAATCGGGTGGCCGCTTATGCGGTTGAAATCTATGATACCTGGGCCTCCCGCCGCGGAAGTAATCCAGAAGAACTGATTCGCATGAAAGATGCGTTAAGGATGGGCGCTATGCTTCATGATGTGGGTAAAATTGCGATCCCAGATGTCATTTTAAAAAAACCGGCCAAGCTAACACCGGAAGAGTTTGATGTCATCAAAACCCATCCTGCACAGGGTGCCAAACTTTTTTCCGAACTCTATTCCGAGTTTGACACCGCCGCGTATATCATCTCGCTAACCCATCATGAGCGTTGGGACGGCCTGGGATACCCAGGCTTCATAGACCCTCTCACCGGAAAAACAATTTTAGGCCATGAAGGAGACGACGGGAAACCGCTTGGAAAAAAGGGGGAAGAAATTCCACCTTTCGGACGGGTCGTCGCCATTGCCGATGTCTATGACGCGCTCTCTCGCCGCAGGGCATACAAAGAGCCTTGGGATGAATCTAGGGTATTAGAAACGCTTCAGGCGAGTGCTGGCAAGCATTTTGATCCAGAAATGATTGATGCCTTTTTTTCCAACATTGATATTATTCGCAACATTTCTAAAAAATATCCCGACGCAGTAAAAGAGTAGTGGTATGTTCAGAAATATTATGTTAATGTGCGCGCGATTAGATAATCTCATCTGGAGGGAAGAACATCGAAATCGGTGATATTCTAAAGCAGGCCGTCGCCATGAAGGCGTCTGATATTCACCTGGTCATTGGCTCTCCTCCAATGGTTCGATCCGCAGGCCAGATGACCCCGCTGACCCAGTTCCCCGTTTTAACACCCGAGGAATCAAAACGGATGATCTACAGCATGCTCTATGAAGAGCAAATCCGTCGGTTTGAAGAACATCTTGAGTTTGACTCGTCGTTTGCCGTCCGCGGCCTTTCCCGTTTCAGGGTGAATGTCCTGATGCAGAAGAATGGCGTCGAATCGGTCATGCGGCTGATTCCTGACGAGATTCCGTCTCCGGATGCCCTTCGTTTGACCCCGTCTATTATGGCCCTATGCCGATTACCTCGCGGATTGGTTCTGGTTACAGGCCCCACGGGTTCTGGAAAGACCACCACGTTAGCTTCCATGGTTCAAACCATTAATCAGGAACGAAGCGGCCATATTCTCACGATTGAAGACCCGATCGAGTTTGTTTATCATTCTGCAAAGTCTGTCATCCGACAAAGAGAGGTGGGGCTTCATACCCGATCGTTCGCGGACGCGCTTCGTCATGCCTTACGCCAAGATCCCAATGTGATTTTGTTGGGAGAGATGCGGGATTTGGAAACCGTTTCTCTGGCCATTACAGCGGCAGAGACGGGGCATCTGGTTTTCGCAACATTGCACACGCAGGATGCGCCCCAATCCATTGACCGCATCATTGATGTCTTTCCGCCCGGCCAACAATCTCAAGTAAGGGTTCAGCTTTCAAGTACGTTGCAGGCTGTGATCTGTCAGCAACTGATTCCCCGTATAGATGGGAAAGGTCGTGTGGCAGCGCGCGAGGTTATGATTTCCACGCCCGCTGTGGCCAACCTCATTCGAGAGGGAAAGACCCACATGCTCTACGGGGCGATTGAAACGGGCGCAAAGTTTGGAATGATTGATATGGATGTGGCTTTGGCCGAACTGGTCAAAGAGCGTCTTATTACGCTGGAGATGGCCGTGGGACGTGCCCATCGTCCCGAGGTAGTTCGGTCACGCGTGGCAGGGGGAGGTGTTGCACCCCTCGCAGGGCGGGACGCCGCCTGCGGGGTTGCACCCTCCGCAGGGGGAATCGGTGTTACAAGGGTCTCTCCCGTACGATAACCCTGAAAGGAAAAAAATGAACTTTACAGACTTCCAAGCGCTTCCGCTTTTTACAACATTTCCAGAACCGATTCTCCACCACCTCTACGACTTAATGAAGGAGAAGACCTATCCAGCCGGACATACGATTGTAAAAGAGGGAGAGCGGGGCGATTCGTTTTTTATCGTTGCATCTGGCGAGATTGAGGTTCGAAAAGTGATCAACCGGGAGACCGGGGAGTATAAGGCATTAACGCGGATTGGAGAAAAAGAGATTTTTGGGGAGATGGCTGTTTTTGATCAAACCCCGCGTTCCGCCGATGCGGTTGCTATAACCGATGTCATCTTGTGGCAGGTGACCATCCCGTATTTGAAAGGGCTTCTTCAATCTGACCCAGCCGCAGGGGCTGATTTTATGATGGCCATGATTACCCTGCTCATTAGTCGGCTTCGTTCCACCAACAAGGCCTTGGCCGTACTGGCCGAGGCAGGACGGCTTGTTTCCAGTGCTACTGATCTTTCGGTTCTAACACACAACCTGTTTGAAATGATCACGCGCGAGTTTGAAGGAGCAGACTCGGCCATTTTGGCACTCTACAATTGGTTTAACGACGAGTTTAATGTCGTAGAGTCAACGGTAGGGGACACCGTAAGAATCGTTCCCATGGTGTTTGAACCTTCTGATCCGTTGATCTTTCGTTTAACAAAAAGTTCTGAACCCATTCTAATCAATCGGAATCGGGATGCCCCTGCCTCCGATCAAACAACCTTATTCAAATTGGAGGGGGTTTTTGCAGAGGCCAGTTCGCTACTTGCCGCGCCATTTTGGTATGGGAACAATCTTTTTGGATTTGTTGTGCTGATGAACTTTAGCCAAACAGGGGTGTTTACAAGACAACAGCTTGTTTTGCTCCAAGGGCTTTGCCATCTGGTGGCTCCGGCCATGGAGACGTTTCGTTATCGGTCGGATGAAGAAGCCCGCGTTCGCCTTTCAAGAGCCAAAGGGTTCACAACATAATACCATCCCTAATTGAATAATTCTGTATTTTTCCCAAAAATGTTTTTACAACAGGCCGTTCATGGTGAGCCCTTCGACCGCCGTTCATCCTGAGCCTGTCGAAGGAGAACGGCTTGCTCAGGACAGGCTTGTCGAACCATAAATAGGATGTTACCCTTCGACAAGCTCAGGGTGAACGGAAATAATAAGAACGAATTAGATAGGGATGGTATAAGGTTCTAATCGGCCCAATATCCCTATCTTTTATTGCGTCGTTCTTGGGCTGTTTCAATGATTTTTGCGCCGAAGAAAACGTTCGAAGAAAGGGTTTCGAAGAATGCGTTGCGGGAGAGTTCTAAAACCTGGGCGTGCTCCACAGCCGTAACAGTTGCCGTGCGAGGAATGGGGGCCAATAGCGCAATTTCACCCACAAAATCTCCCGTCGTAAGTGTTCCGACTTTCTCGCCTTTTTGATGAACGTCTAATGTTCCGGACAAGACCATATAAAAATGACTTCCCACGTCACCCTCCTGAATGAGAACCTCCCCTGACGGGATAGGACGCCTATGGGATCGTTTCAGAAAATAGGCCACTTCATTGGCACTCATCTCTACAAACAGAGGGGAGTGCCGCAACTGTTGGGAAATGCGAAGCCAACCGGTGACATCCTCCTTCCTTAGAGAGGACGCCGCCAATACCTTTTCAAATGCGGAACGTGAAATGGAAATCACCTGGACGGGCGAAAGGGCTTGCACCGACGCGGTACGAGGGGTATTCATCAAGAGGGCCATCTCTCCAAAGGTATCCCCCGGCAATAATTCCGCAACCTTCTCCTCTTTACCAGTTTCATAGTGACGGATTACCGCCATCTTCCCCTCGCGAATTACAAAGAATTGATCTCCCATTGCATTCTGACGTACCGCAAAAGCGCGTGGGGGCAGAAGAACGATCTGTGACTCTGAAGCAATAGACAAAAGCGTGTCCGGAGGAAATGACGCAAAGAAGGGGACTTCAGCAAGTATCTTCGTAATGGCAACTAATTCATCTGGAAGCGGTGACTTTGTTGTCCCAGGGCGTTTCTCCTGCCATGCCCGAACGAGAAAGCACAGGCCGCCAACGGCAATCGCCACCCCCGTAAGCAATGTCCCCAATAAAATCCACGCCCCGATCGGACTCTCTCCCCCTTGACTTAGGATAACGCTCATAGCCGGGAAAAGACCTCTCGAAAGCGCTTGATCAAAAAGGGCTAAACCCATGTAACCCCATAATGGATAGATTAAGGACAGAACAATAAAAATCCCTTCAGAAGGAAGCCTATCCCCTCGTTCAAAAGCCCTTTGCCAAAGCCTGCGGCTAAGATATGCCTTCGCATCCTGCCAGATCAATTCCTTCCCGGTCATCCCCCGGGCCAACTCCATGATGGGGCCGTTTGCAAAGGGTCGAAGCATCCACCAGAGCGTGATAAGGGTTCCCATCATTCCGCCAAGAAAAATGTCAGCAGGAAGAAACCCGTTCTGGTATATTCCATGAATAACCGCCATTACAAAAGGGGCAGAAGATAGCTCTGAAATGGCTAATGCGGTGCGGGCTTTCCGTCCGGCAACATAGACATCGCGCGTATCCAGAAAGAAAAAGGGGACAAACCAAGCCCAGGCTACGCCAACACGCCAGGGCCGTGTTCCGGCCTGAAATAAAACCCCCGCAGAAAAGATCGAACGCAGTGAAAGAACAACGGCAACCGATCCCCATGCCGCCAAAAACATCGTATTGCTTATGGTTATTTTTGGAAAAACGCCTGTTATGAAGAGTAAAATGGCCGAAAGAAAGGAGAGAAGGAGTAACCCCATCCATGGCCAAACCTTGTGGGTTCCGGACACCTTTTTAGGAAGGGGAAGGCGAAAGCCAAAAACCAATTGGCCGAGTTTTCGATCGGACAAAACAGGTTCCGCTTCCGGGATTAAAAACCCTTTTGAGCGTAAGGCGATAACGCGCCCTACAAGTGCCAATAAGCCAAATCCCTTTCCTTGTTCTAATCGTTCTTGCAGGAGGTCGCCAATGGTTTTCGTGCCATCTAATCGGGAGAGAATCGTCCAGTCTGATAAAGGGATGGTTGTATATCGGCCGATGTCGGCGCGGCGCAAGATACAAGAGGCCTGTGTTTGTGGATGATGCGTTACTTGTGGATGAAAACGCAAGGCCAAGTGCTCAATCCGACCGATAGGCTTTTCTTTTGAATTTATTTTCATCAATGATTATACAGCCTCCAAGAGCAAGTTAATACCTTAAGGAATGTTATGTCAAGAGACTTGACAATACTTGAGCCATCGCTTACGATCCACGAGAAATGCTTGTACCCATTCATCATCTTAGACATAGCCTTTTGCTTCTACTGCTGTCTTCTCTGTTTTTGTTATCTCCCGCCTCTGCGGAAGAGACTGCCTCATCTACGAAAGAATACGATCTGCAAATGACGAAAGGGGTTGCCTTTTTCAATGCCGGTCGCTACCCAGAGGCCAAAGAGGCGTTTGTCATCGCCTTATCGGTTCGCCCTAATGATTCCTCGGCGATGCACCAGAAGGGAGTCACCGCCGGAAAATTGGGCCAGTTTTTAGAAGCAGAAGAAGATTTATCTGCTGTGTTAGCAATGCCGGATCCGATTCCCGCCGCCTATCCAGATTTGGGGATTGTCTATTACCAGCAAAAGAAATATCAAGAGGCCCTCTCGGTTCTGCAACGAGGCGCGGCATTTCTTCCCAAAGACCCGCTACTCCCTTTCTATGAAGGGAAGATTTATCAAGAGATGGGAGATCACCCTCTCGCGGTGGCCCGTTTTTCAAAATCCGCGGCGTACGCGAAAGAGGCGGAATCGGAACTGTACAGTGCGGCGATCTATCATGCCGGAGTCTCTTACTATCAGATGAAAAATTATGAAGAGGCAAAGGAGGAATTTTTAGAGGTTGTGGAGAAAACGCCTGCGAGTGCGATGGGGAGTTCGTCTAAAAAATTCCTTGCCCTGATTGCGAAACAGGGTCAGCAAAATCGGCGATGGTCACTTTCTTTAAATGGGGGAATTCAGTATGACAGCAATGTGCGGGTCAGGCCAGACGATTTTGCTTTCGCCATCTCGAAAAAAGCGGATAGCCGTTTGGTGGCCACGCTGAACGGGCGTTATCGTTTTTTAGAAAAGGCCGATTGGGGAATAGACGGAGGGTATCTCTTTTACCAAAGTCTGCATAGCGATCTCTCCTCTTTTAACGCGCAGGTGCATCAGCCGAGTCTCACGGCAACATGGAAAAAGGATGGGCAGGTGAGACGGCTTGATTATACGTTTGGCTATACGATGGTGGGGCAAGCGGCGTATCTTGTTTCACACACCCTCAAGCCGACCCTGTTTTTTACTCCTTCGCGGGGATTTCAGAGGTCGGTTTTTTATCAACTGCAACGAAAAGATTTTATAGACAGCACCCTTTTCCCTATTAGCTCAAACAGGGATGGAACCAACCAAGCAATCGGTGTAGCGGCTTCCATGCAGAAGGGTCAGCGTCTTTGGAAAATGGGGTATACGGCAGATATGGAGGATGTTCGTTCGGCTGATTGGGAGTATGTGGGGCATAAGATCAACGGAGGAATGCAGTCGCCATTTTCAGCACGGCTTTCAGGGGAGATCGGGTTGGAATATGCCCGACGTGCGTATCGATACCCGAACAGTTTTGCAATACCGATATTTTCAAAGAAACGATCAGACGATATTTTGACTGCGCATACAGAACTCTCTTATCGAATCAGGCCTAAGAGTGATCTTTCTTTTGGATATTCATTGACGCGCAATGATTCGAATATTGAGTTGTTTGATTATCGCCGTGGCATTTTTTCGTTTAATTTTATGAGGAGGTTTTAAATGGCTATTTTTCTATCGGTAGCAATTTTGTTTTTTTCTTCCAATCTGTTTGCCGCGGAGGTGGTGGGTGCCGTGACGGCCTCATTGGGAACGAGCTATGTGACACGAGCGGGAGCCGCAGAACGGATTGTGGTAAAAAGGGGTGCCGATACCCATTTTATGGATACCTATCAAACAGAGGCGAAGTCGCGATTAAAGATTCTCTTTGAAGATGACAGCATTATCAGCATGGGGGAGAATTCAAAGCTTATGATTACGGAAAATATTTATGATCCTAACGAGAAAAAGCGGAGTACGGTTGTGAAGATGGTGGGTGGTTCAATGCGTGTGATGGTGGGTAAAGCGTTTGCGGGCGGAAAGACAAAATTTGAGGTGCATACGCCGACGTCAGTAGCGGCGGCAAGAGGCACTTATTTTATTGTTTGGGTACAGGAGAGTCTGGAAAAGCCATCATCGGGTGTTCTTGTTTTAGAGGGGGAAGTTGCGGTTTCACCTGTCAGAGAAGAGATTGTCGAATCGCTTTTTAGTGATGAAAAAGGAGTTGTTTTGCTTGGGCCGGGGCAAACGGTTTTGTCGTTTTCTGGGGGCGAGATTGGAGCGGTAGAGAATGCTTCACTCGATTTGATTGCCCTCATGTCGTCTGCGACAGAGGTTTCCGACTCAATCAATACAACAGAATTAGCGGTGGCAGAGGGGGAGGTGTTGGTGATCGACAAGGCTTCTTTTTTATCTTCTGATTTTTGGGAAGAGAACACCCCGCAGACAGAGGCAGGAAAATCAGAGGAGTGGGAAGAAAGCACGAAGGAGTCGGATGAGGGTGAGTTGGTGGGGAGTTCACCCGGCGGGGATACGCCGTACGATGCGCTTCTGACCACGCCTGTTGAGATGAACATTCCAGTGAGGTAAGGTTACTAAATTCCCCCTTAATACGAAGGCCTATTTTTCCATGGGCAAGGGGGCTAGGGGGTTGTATGGTTATACGACAACGAGTCTCTTTTTTTTATTTATTATTTTTATTATCATCGTTGGTTGGCTGTTCTTTTCAGGAGAATCTGCCGAATACGATTCCTGTCCATTTTAATGCGGTTTATCAATCAAATGAGCAAAAAGGATCGTTTGCGCCCAGAGAATCTCACACCGATTTT
>CAYJXH010000013.1:11802-14190 GCA_964373975.1 uncultured Nitrospirota bacterium
GTACTTTTTCAGGGGAGCGTGGCATTCGATTTAGAAGACGCGGTGCTTGGACAGGTGAAAACGTTTACGATCAAATTAACGGAACTTGTTGAGGTTAATCCGTCGCCACCGATCACCTTCAATCTGACTGTGAGCAAAGCGGGCACGGGCAACGGAACTGTTGCCATTGGTTCGACTGGAATTATCTGTGGGACGATTGACTCTCCATATTCCTGTATTGTTGCGATGAATATCGACACGCAAGTTACTCTCACCGCCACCTCGACGGCTGGCTCGGTTTTTTCAGCATGGTCGGGGGACTGTGGTACCGGAACCACCACATCGGCTACGGTGACCATGACGGCAATTAAGGGTTGCACGGCCACGTTTACCCTTATTCCATCGCCACCGCCATCGGTTTCCTTTGGCACCGCAATGGACTTTGCCGTGGGAGCAAGTCCTGCCTCCGTAACAATTGGTGATTTAAACAGGGATGGAAAACCAGACCTTGCTGTGCCAAATGGCAATAATGTCTCCATCCTGTTAGGGACTGGCACAGGCACCTTTGGCGCCGCAACAAACTTGGTTGTGGGATCAGGTCCTAGCGTTGTGGCAATTGGTGATTTAAACGGGGATGGGAAACCAGACCTCGCCACGGCAAGCGGCGTTGGCAATAATGTTTCTATCCTTTTAGGTACTGGCGCAGGGGCCTTTGGAACCGCAACAAACTTTGCTGTGGGATTAGCCCCTACCTCCGTAGCGATTGGTGATTTCAATGGGGATGGGAGACTAGACCTCGCCACGGCCAATCAAAATAGCCATACGGTCTCCGTTCTAATAGGGAATGGCAATGGCACCTTTGGCACCACGACAAACTTGGCTGTGGGAACAAGCCCTACGAACGTATCGATTGGTGATTTAAACAGGGATGGAAGGCCAGATATCGCTGTGTCCAATCATAGTAGCGGCACGGTCTCCATCCTAATAGGGAATGGCAATGGCACCTTTGCCACCTCGACAAATTTATCTGTGGGATCATTTCCTATCTCTGCAACAATTGGTGATTTAAACGGGGATGGGAACCCAGACCTCGCCACAGAAAATTTTTTGAAC
Source organism: uncultured Nitrospirota bacterium (assembly GCA_964373975.1). Lineage (GTDB taxonomy): Bacteria > Nitrospirota > Nitrospiria > SBBL01 > SBBA01 > JACPZM01. Next base: position 12,895 of record CAYJXH010000013.1, read on the forward strand.
AACCGTATCTCCATTTTTATAGGGAATGGCAATGGCACCTTTGGCCCCGCGACAAACTTTGCTGTAGGATCAGGCCCTTTTTTTATAGCCATTGGCGATCTGAATGGAGATGGAAAACCGGACATCGCTGAGGCAAACAGCGGTAGCAACAATGTTTCCGTTTTGTTAGGGAATGGCAATGGCACCTTTGGTGTTGCAACAAACTTCACTGTAGGATCATTTCCGAGATACGTAGCGATTGCTGATTTCAACGGGGATGGGAAACCTGACCTCGCCACGGCAAATGCCAATAGCAACACTGTCTCCGTTCTGTTGAACACGACGGCGTTTCCACCGTCCGGCACATTTGGTGCCGCAACAAACTTCGGCGTGGGAGTAAACCCTTACTCCATAGCGATTGGCGATCTCAACGGGGATGGGAAACCAGACCTTGCCACGACAAACTTCAGTAGCAACACTGTCTCCGTCCTAATAGGGAATGGCAATAGCACCTTTGGTACCGAAACAAACTTCGCCCTGGGAACAACAACCCCTATCTCTGTGGCAATTGGCGATCTCAACGGGGATGGAAAACCTGACCTCGCCGTGGCCAATTGGCATAGCACAGTTTCAGTTCTAATAGGAAATGGCGCAGGCTCCTTTGGCACTGCAACAAACTTCGCTGCGGGAACATCCCCTAGTTCTGTAGCGATTAGCGATCTCAACGGGGATGGGAATCTAGACCTTGCCGTGGCCAGTAATGAAGGTAACAACACAGTTTCCGTCCTAATAGGGAATGGCAATGGCACTTTTGGTGCTGCGACGAACTTTGTTGTGGGAAGCAACCCTCGCTTTGTAGCGATTGGCGATCTCAACGGAGATGGAAAACCAGACCTCGCTGTGGCCAATCAGAGTAGCAACACCGTCTCCGTCCTAATAGGGAATGGCAATGGTACATTTGGTGCCGAAACGAACTTCGCCGTGAGAAGCAACCCTTTCGCAGTAGCGATTGGCGATCTCAACGGGGATGGGAAACCAGACCTCACTGTGGCAAATGAGACTGATAACACCGTCTCAGTCCTAATAGGGAATGGCAATGGCACCTTTGGCACCGCAACAAACTTAGTTGTGGGATCAACCCCTCTCTTTGTAGCGATTAGCGATCTCAACGGGGATGGGAAACCAGACCTCGCCGTGGTAAATGAGTTTAGCCACGCCGTCTCCATCCTAATAGGGAATGGCAATGGCACCTTTAGTGCCGCAATAAACTTCCCCGTGGGAGGAACATTCCCTGTCTCTTTAGCGATTGGCGATTTC
>CAYJXH010000014.1:0-10562 GCA_964373975.1 uncultured Nitrospirota bacterium
TGAATCGCCCTTACTGAATCGCCCTTACTGAATCGCCCCTACACGATTTATTTTGTTGCTCATTTTGTTGCTCATTTTGTCGCCCCTGCCCCCTGATGCTTTGAGATAATCTCATCAGAGGTTACCTTTGGAATGACATCATATTGCTTAAATTGCATCGTAAACACGCCACGCCCCTGCGTCATAGAGCGAAGCTCGGTTGCATAACCAAACATTTCGGCCAAGGGGACCAATGCCGTTACAACCTGCGCACCGCCACGCACTTTCATCCCCAAAATCTTGCCGCGTCGCGAACTCAAGTTACCAATAACATCGCCCATATATTCCTCTGGAATGACGACCTCTAAATCCATTGTTGGCTCAAGAAGAACCGGCTTTGCACGCCTTTGCGCTTCTTTAACCGCCATTGACCCAGCAATTTTAAAGGCCATTTCGTTGGAATCTACATCATGATAAGACCCATCAAATACAGTGATACTAATGTCCACAACCTGATAACCCGCAAGCACACCCGATGTCACCGCCTCGCGCACCCCTTTTTCAACCGCTGGAATATATTCCTTTGGAATTGAACCCCCAACAGTTTTGTTAAAAAACTGAATCCCGCTACCCGGCGCCAAAGACTCTACCTTTAACCAAACATGACCGTACTGGCCTCGGCCTCCAGTCTGTTTAATATATTTCCCTTCAGCCTCGGAAGACCCCTGAATTGTTTCTCGATAGGCCACCTGCGGCTTGCCCACATTGGCTTCAACACGAAACTCTCTCTTTAAGCGATCAACAATAATCTCAAGATGCAACTCCCCCATCCCTGAAATAATTGTCTGGACCGTCTCTTCGTCCGTCGCAACCCTAAGAGAAGGATCTTCCTGCGTAAGCTTCTGCAAGGCCATACCCATTCTTTCCTGATCGGCCTTTGTCTTAGGCTCAATGGCCATTGAGATAACCGGCTCTGGGAAATGCATTACTTCCAGTAAAATAGGCTTATCTTCGGTACAAAGCGTATCGCCCGTCAACGTGCCCTTTAAACCCACCGCCGCGGCAATCTCACCCGCATAGACCTCTTTAATCTCTTCCCGCTTATCGGCATGCATCTTTAAAATGCGCCCAATACGCTCTCTTGAATCGCGCGTGGCATTATAAACATAAGAACCAGCCTGAAGAACCCCCGAATAGACCCTAAAATAAGTTAGTTGCCCTACAAACGGATCGGTCATAATTTTAAACGCAAGCGCGGAGAACGGCTCCGAGTCATCTGTATTTCGAATCAACTCTGCCCCGCTCACGATATCTACACCCTTAACCGGAGGAACGTCTAACGGAGAAGGAAGATAAGCAATAACCGCATCTAATAGGGGTTGCACCCCTTTGTTCTTAAAGGAGGATCCGCATAAAACAGGAACAATCTTCTGCGCTAATGTTCCCTTTCTCAATGCAGAACGAATCAGCTCATTTGAAACAGGCTCACCATTGAGGTATTTCTCCATGAGAACATCATCACAATCAGACAATGCCTCAACCATTTTATCCCGATACTCCCCCGCCAACCCCTTTAAATCGTCTGGAACATCTGCAGTAGTATAGTTCGCGCCTAATACATCCCCATCATACAGATAGGCCTTCATCTCAACTAGGTCTATCGGCCCCCGAAACTCTGATTCTTTTCCAACTGGAATCTGAATGGCCACAGGACGAGCACCTAGACGATCAACCATGGTCTGAACGCTCGCGTAAAAATCAGCGCCAGTGCGATCCATCTTATTCATATAGGCAATACGGGGAATATTGTACCGATCGGCCTGCCTCCAGACCGTTTCAGACTGGGGTTCAACCCCCTGAACAGAATCAAAAACAGCAACGGCACCGTCTAAAACACGCAATGATCGTTCTACCTCAATTGTGAAATCAACATGGCCCGGAGTATCAATAATGTTAATGCGATGTTCCTTCCAGTAACAGGTAATCGCGGCAGAGGTAATGGTAATACCGCGCTCTTTCTCCTGCGCCATCCAGTCCATAACGGTATTCCCCTCATCAACATTGCCAATGCGATGGGTCTCACCGGTGTAGTACAATAGCCGTTCGGTGGTCGTGGTTTTCCCCGCATCAATGTGGGCCATGATCCCGATATTTCTCGATTTCTCTAACGACTTATCTCTTGCCATCTACAAACTCATCTACACGCTACAAACAAAATAGAAACCTAACAACAAAAATAGAGGCGAGAAAAGAGGCGAACAGAACAACCCGAAACCCCTATTCTCCGTAAAATAAAATTAAAAGCGATAATGCGCAAAGGCCTTATTGGCCTCGGCCATTCTGTGGGTATCTTCCCTTTTCTTGACTGCGCCTCCGGTATTATTAGAAGCATCAAGAATCTCTGTGGCAAGCTTCTCCCTCATACTTTTTCCAGCACGCTGTTTCGCATACAAAATCAACCAGCGAAGACCCAACGTAATTTTTCGATCAGAACGAACTTCGATGGGGACCTGATAAGACGCACCGCCTACCCTGCGAGACTTTACCTCGACGGAAGGCTTAATTCGATCTATCGCCACCTTAAAAATCTCAAGCGGGTCTGCCCCACTCTTTTGCTTTATAAGATCGAATGCGCCATAACAGATCTTTTCAGCAATAGCGCGTTTTCCCTGCTTTGTTACAATGCCCACCATTTTTGATACGAGCTTACTACCAAACTGCGCATCAGGGGCTACTTCTTTTTTAATAAAAAGTCTACGTCGAGACATATTAAGCCTTTTCCGCCTTGGGCGTTTTCGCGCCGTATTTGGATCGCCCTCGCTTCCGACCAGCAACCCCAACGGCATCAAGCGTGCCACGAACAATATGATAACGAACCCCCGGCAAATCTTTTACTTTTCCGCCACGAACCAAAACAATAGAATGCTCCTGAAGATTATGCCCAACGCCCGGTATATAAGAGGTGACTTCCATGCCATTGGTGAGACGAACGCGCGCGACCTTACGCAATGCCGAATTTGGCTTTTTCGGTGTGGTTGTGTAGACACGAATACAAACGCCCCGCTTTTGCGGATTCTGCCGTAAAGCAGGCGTCTTGGTCTTTGTCACCGGCCTAGACCGTCCCTTACGCACTAACTGATTAATCGTCGGCATCTTAATCCCTTAAAACATCAAAAAAATAAAACATCAAAATTGCACACAACTTTGCGAGTCTATCGAAGTTATAAGCCTGTTGTCAAGCAAATTCTATACACAATTGCTTGTTCTGCCTATAAAGACTGTGCTAATCTCCAAAAATGTCGGCGAAAAATTCTCTCCCCTTAGTCGGTTTATGGCATCTTGCCCTCAAGGTTAAAGACCTTGCGCGGTCACGCGTCTTTTACCAAAACCTCTTGGGCATGGAAGCGGTCTGGGAGCCAGACGCCGAAAATCTTTACTTGAGTCTGGGAAAGGATAATTTAGCCCTGCATCAAATACCCGCAGGCACATCGCTGATTCAAGAAGGGGCGCACCCCCTAGATCATTTTGGCTTTATCGTTGCCAACAAAGAGGCGGTGGACATTGCCGCAACCAAGATTATGTCAGCAGGCGTAGAAATTATAAAGCCCGTTCGCCTCCATCGGGATGGTAGTTACTCGTTTTATGTGAAAGACCCTGACGGCAATCTGATCCAGATTTTATATGATCCACATATTGCCTTGCAGTCGTAATCTTATTTTTTTATTTTTATAATTTCTCTTGTTTTGCTTGACCCTTTTAAAAAATTAGTGTAACTTGTTGTCCTTAAACAAAGGGGCAGTCGCATTTAAAGACTGCAAAATATTAAAAAGATGTTAAAAATATTTTAGGAGATTTTAATGGGTAAACCTTTAACGAAATCACAGATTACAGACAAGGTCGCGGAAAAAGCGGAAATATCCAAAAAACTTGCGGCGCAAATTTTAAATGATTTGGCCGAGCTTGCCTACAAAGAAGCCAAGAATACATTCACGATTCCGGGATTGGGGAAACTTGTCCTTTCAAGTCGCAAGGCGCGAATGGGCCGTAATCCTCAAACAGGCGCGGCGATTAAGATTGCGGCTAAAAAGGTCGTAAAGTTCAGGGTATCAAAGGCCGCCAAAGACGCAATCTTTGGGGTCAAGAAGTAACAACGACGTCTGTAATAAGGCAGGGGTAGAAAATAGAGGGCAGAAAAAGAGCACAGAAAATTTTCTGCCCTCTACTTAGTGGTTCGACAAGCTCACCACGAGTGGTTATCTTTTACACAGTGGTTATCTTGGGTTGTCTTTTACGGTTATCTTCTACGAGGTGGTTATCTTCTTTATTGCCAAGGTAAGGCGGGGCAGAACTTCAAAAAGGTCGCCAACAATGCCATAGCTTGCGATTTTAAAGATTGGGGCATTGGAATCCTTATTGATTGCAACAATAACCTTCGATGAAGACATTCCAGCTTGATGCTGGATGGCTCCAGAAATGCCGCAGGCAATATAAAGCAGGGGAGAAACCGTCTTTCCCGTTAACCCAACTTGATAAGAATGCGGCTTCCATCCGGCGTCAACGGCCGCACGAGAAGCACCCACCCCCGCGCCTAGGGCCTCTGCTAAATTCTCTATGAGCTTAAAGTTTTCCGGCTCCTTGAGACCTCTTCCCCCTGACACAATAATCTGCGCTTCGGTCAGCTCTACTTTTGAGCTTTGCGCCACAATAACCTCTTTAACCTTTGCCGTGGGTTTTGTCTCGTCTGGGGGAGACGGGACAAACGGCTCAATAACCATATCTATGGGTGTTGGTGACGGCCTTACCGTAAAAACATTAGCGCGAAGTGTTGCGACTAAACACGATTCCCCAAGCGCAATACGCACCTTCATTAGAATCTTCCCGCCGTAAATCGGGCGCGTCGCAACAACCCTGCCTGCGGGTGTAACTTCCAAAGCGGTACAGTCTTGGGCAAACGGGGCATGAATCTTCGCAGAAACTTTTGGGCCTAAATCTTTTCCCATGGCCGTTGCCCCCATTAAAATCAGAGCGGGCTTACGCAGGACTGCAAGTTCCGCAATAATGGCGGCGTATCGCTCCGAAGCATAATAATGCAACGACGGATCCTCCACAAGATACATCCGATTTGCGCCGCAGTTTCCGAGTGCGTTGGTGTGCACGGCAACCTGATCCCCAATTAAAACAGCACACAGTTCATCCGATGGGTAAAGCCTTCTGGCCTCGCTCAACGCCTCCAACGAAACGCGTTTTAGCTTTCCGTCTCTCTGCTCTATAAAAACAAAAATGACACCCATTTTATGGTCCTGAAAAACGATCGAGCCGTCCCTTAATATGATACGGCTTTAAACACGCCTGATAATAATCAAATTCCCCTTTTAGCTTATCCATTGTTGAACGATAGCCATATTCTAATATATCAATTTTTGCATCGAAACTGACGGGATGATGCGAAAACAGCATGGTCTCCGTGGGATCAGGTTGCATTAAAACAAAATGCTTTTGCGGGTATTCAGACCGATAGCGTTTGATCGCAAGGTATATCCTTGTTGCTGTATTAATCCGCAAGGCCTGATCATAAATAAATGAAACCCCTTTTTGTTTTATCGTAGGACATTTTCCGACGAGCGAAGGAAGACATACCCTATTTCGATCATTCAGAATATACTGAATTGGATTGATCACCCACATTAAGTCCGCCCCGTGATTCATGGCGATATCCATATAGGCCACGCGGCCCACGCCACCGTCAATATAATCACTTCCATTGATATGCACGGGCTGAAAAATAATCGGGATCGCAGAGGAAGCGCTGGTCGCTTTTGAAATCGGAACCGCATCAAACCCTAAAGGCCCCGCCTCCCCAAAAACATCGTAGCGGCCCGTGTCTAAATTCACTGCTGGGATATAAAGCTCTTTTTTTAATTTCCGAAAATCGTTGGTATAGCCCTCTTGCTTAAAAATATTGTCCAAAAATACATCCAGATTCTTAAGCGTGAAAATGCCGGAAGGCAAAGACTCTTGCAACATCTCCAATATCTCCAGAATAGAAAGCGGTTTCTTCGACTTGTAATAATATTTTGCAATCTGAAATAAAGACCGGAAAAACTTTTTAAACATGTTAAAACTTTCCTGATACCCAAAACTATAAATATCTTTCCGGGAAAAATTTGCATGCGATTTTTTACCAGACTTGATATCTTCATAGATATCCCTCGGTTTTATTCCATTGGCCATCATCGCCGCAACTGCGGCACCCGCGCTCGTCCCTACGAAGATATCAAATTGATTCACAGAGAAATCATCGAAGAAATCATCTAACGCGGTCAGACAGCCGATTTCATACATCCAGCCGGGAATCCCGCCGCCGACCAAAACCAAGGCTCTTTTAGATCGGACGTTTGGGGAGAGGTTAGATTGCGCAATAGGTTGTATCATAGAATGGGTGTCCGTCACGGTGTCGTACTTATAGAATTTTTGCCTCTTCGTGAAGAAGCCTAAGCAATTCCGCCACAGCCGTATCGGGATCGCACTCAAGAATCACGCCCGCTTTTCGAAGGGGCGGCGCTTCTAATCGCTCCACAACAAGCTTTGCGCCCTTGATACCCACTTGAGATTCTGTAAGGCCAAGCTCACTTAATGTGAGCACCGTTAATGATTTTTGTTTTGCTTTCATAATGCCGGCAAGCGTTGCATAGCGTGGCTCATTCAGCCCTTTCTGACAGGTAAAAATTGCGGGAAGGGGAACTTCAACAACCTCAATCGCGCCTTCAATCTGCCGATTGGCCACGGCCCGTTTCTCGTAAGAATTGATGACGAGCGCATTAATGACCCCGACATGGGGAAGCCCCAAAAATTCGGCAACGTGAATGGCGACGGCACCATTATCACTATCCACAGCATGTTTTCCAAAAAAAATAATATCATAACTGCCCTTTTTGAGTGCGGCGGCCAAGACCAAAGCCGTCGAATAAGCATCCCCTCCGGCCAATGCGGGGTCTTTCAGATGAATGGCCTGATCCGCCCCCAGAGCAAGACAGCTTCGCAATACCTCCGAGGCTTTTTCCGGCCCGATGGTCATGACCGTAACAGACCCCGTCTTTTCTCGGTCTCTTATCTTTAGGGCCTCTTCAACCCCAAATTCGTCGTAAGGATTAACCACATACGATATATCGGTTCGATCAATATCGTCTTGATGGGCTGTCGGTTTAATACGAGAATCGGTTGCGGGAACCTGTTTCACACAAACGGCAATATTCATAGGAAGTGGTTTTAATACCCTCCCTTTTTGAAAATCTCTTCGGCAATAACAATGCGCTGAATTTCATTGGTGCCTTCAAAAATGCGATTGATGCGAGAGTCGCGGTAATATCTTTCAACGGGATGCTCGCCCATAAAACCGTTTCCGCCATGAATTTGCACGGCCTTGTCCACAATACGATCCAATGCCTCTGAACAAAACATTTTACAGATCGCCCCTTCGCGCGTTATTTTCTTTCCCTGATCAAACAACCATGCGGTTCGGTAGACAAGCGATTCCATCTGATAGACTTCTGAAGCCATATCGGCAATCATAAACTGGATCGCCTGAAACCCAGCAATCGGCTGTCCAAACGCAATGCGTTTTTTTGCAAAATCAACCGACATGGAAATCATTTCCTTGGCCGCCCCAAGACAGCCTGCCGCTAAGGAAAGCCTTGATTCGTCGAGTGTCAGCATGGCAATCTGAAACCCGCGCCCCAGTTCACCCAGTAGATTTTCCTTGGGCACCCGAACATCCTGAAAGACCAGTTCTGCAGTAGATGATCCACGAAGCCCCATTTTGTCATGGATGCGATTGGCTGAAAAACCGGGGGTGTCGGTCTCAACAATAAATGCGGTAATGCCGCCGCGCGCTTTTTGCGCAGGATCGGTGAGTGTATAAACGATAACAATATCGGCAATATCGCCATTGGTAATCCAAAGCTTCGTTCCATTTAAAATAAAGTGATCTCCATCGGGCCTAGCCGCCAACTGTAAATTTGCCGCATCCGACCCCGCGCCCGGCTCCGTCAAGGCATACGCGCCAATTTTCTCGCCTGCGGCCAATGCCGTAAGATACTTTTGCTTTTGCGCTTCTGTACCCGCGATAAAAATAGACATGCCGGCAAGCCCCATATGCGCCCCATAGGTAATTGTGGTCGCGGCACAGGCATGTGAAAGTTCTTCTAACAAAATACAATAGCCAATCTCGCCCATTTCAGACCCGCCATAGGCCGCTGGAAAGGGAATACCCGCCAACCCCAAGGCGGCCCCCTTTTTAAAAATTGATTTCACCAAATCAACGTTCTGTTCTTTATCAATCTGACGGGCAAACGGTTTTACCTCATTTTCGGCAAACCGCTTGACCATTTCCCTAAGCATGACTTGCTCTTCTGTAAATGTAAAATCAATCATACGGCTCCAATTAAAATAGGTAAAAAATTGGCGGAGAGGCAGGGATTTGAACCCTGGATAGAGTGTTACCCCTATGTCGGTTTAGCAAACCGATGCCTTCAGCCGCTCGGCCACCTCTCCATGTTTTATTATCCCCTCATAGTAGAGGAATTAGATTGCATTTGCAATGGCTTTGACTTGCCCCTGTTTTTCCCTTGCCCTGCTTGAAGCAAATGGGTATACTACACGCCTTGTTATACGTTAAAATAATGCGGAACATGGAATTTAAAATGGCCCTAAAAATGATTGTCTCCTGTCGTTTCGCACTCCTTGTTGTCGGATTGTTTTTTGTTTTGGGATGCACAACAAACTTATCGGAAAAATCGGAGCTGTTGACACTCTCCCAGACAGACACAGAAATTGTTGATCTTGCGGATCAGGAAACGGAAACGATTTACGATCCTTTATCCCTGCTGAAACGCGGAGAGGCTTATTGGGTGAAAGAAGATTATATCGAGGCCGCCTCCGAGTACCGGCGTTTTTTAGAACTATTTCCCTCCCACAAAATGGCTTCCTTCGCGCAATATTCTTTGGCGTCCTGTTATGCGCGCCAAATCAGCACAACCGATAGAGACCCAACGCCCATAGAGAATGCCCTTATCGCGTTTAATAAAGTTTTAACAAAATACCCCGATAGCCTTTATGTGCAGGAAGCAACCGAAAAGATAAAAGCGTTACGAAATCAGCAGGCGGAATATCAGTTTAATATCGGCTATTTTTATTATAAGAAAGAGATTTACCCCGCGGCCATCGCCCGCTTTACAAACCTTGTTGAAAACCATCCCCCGGATGAGGTTACTGAAAAAACCCTTTATTATATTGGGCTTTCTCACTATCGCAATGGAAATAAGGAGATGGCTCAATTGGCTTTCCAAAGATTAAAATCAGAATATGCGGCCTCCCCTTACCTAAAAAAACTCCCGCTTTGAAAATTAGAAGGCAAAATAAAAAAACTCATCGTGGAGAAGTATATGGCAATAACCAATTTCAATACATCTAATCAAACTTTTCGGAAGCTGATGGGCAACGGGGTTGTCTACAGCGTGCCCATGTTTCAGAGAGATTATTCATGGACCGATCAGGAATGGGAAGACCTGTGGCAGGACATTATTGCCATGTTAGAACCTGACGGTGAGCAGGGGCACTACATGGGCTACCTTGTTCTGCAATCTTCCGATGAACGGCACTTTAACATCATTGATGGCCAGCAACGCATGACCACCTTGAGCCTACTGGTTCTCGCCCTCCTTCACGAGTTACACCGATTGGTAGACTTGAAGATTGATGCAGAAGACAACAAGCGTCGTGAGGAGGAATTACGCAAAACCTATATCGGCTACCTTGATCCTGTAACACTTCTTCCTACATCAAAATTGAAATTGAATCGCCACAATGACAAGTTCTACCAAACCTATCTTGTGCCACTCGAACCTCTACCAAAACGTAATCTGAAGGCATCGGAGCATCTACTCCGCAAAGGGTTTGAATGGTTCGAAAACAAAGTACATGATCGTTTCTCTGGAGTCCAAAGCGGCGCGGACATAGCCCGGCTTGTTGATTCCGTTGCCGACCGTCTGTTTTTCACGGTCATCTCGGTGACTGATGAACTGAATGCCTTCAAGGTTTTTGAAACCTTAAACGCCAGAGGTGTCCGTCTTTCCTCGACCGACCTGCTCAAGAACTTCCTGTTTTCCGTGGTGCACGGAGACGGCGGTCATGAGCACGAAATCCGCACGCTGGAAGAACGCTGGGAGGCTGTGGTAGGCAAACTAGGTAGCGAGAGCGTTCCGGATTTTCTTCGTGTCTTCTGGAACAGCCAAAATCCTCTTACACGCCATTCAGAATTGTTCAAGACTATTCGCGCAAGCATTATAAGCAAGGCGAATGTCTTTTCCTTGTTGCGCGACATGGACCGCGATGCCGACATTTACGCGGCATTGGGCGATGCAAACGACTCCCTCTGGGATAAGGACCAGAGGAAACATATTGCCGAGCTTGTTATGTTCAATATACGGCAACCACACGCCCTGTTGCTCGCCGCATACCGCACCTTAAACAGTACGGAGTTTACGCGGGTCTTGAGGGCATGTTCCATCGTCTCCTTTCGATATAAT
>CAYJXH010000014.1:10662-13308 GCA_964373975.1 uncultured Nitrospirota bacterium
TCTGTCTATCGCATTGGAAACATGACCCTCCTGGAGGCAACACCCAACCGAGAGATTGGAAATAAGTCTTATGAAGAGAAGCGAAAGGCCTTCGAAGTAAGCGGGTTTGAAATTACGAAACGGTTGGCCAGCGAGCACTTGGAATGGACACCAGAGCGCATCGCATCACGCCAGCAATGGCTTGCGAACCAAGCCACCGCAATCTGGAGACTTTCGGAACTTTCATAAAAATGGGTCTCCATTAAAAATATAAAATGACCCAAACACTTACGCGAAGAACTCAAAAAACCGTCTTTGCATGGGGGACATTCGATCTTCTCCGTGCGGGGCATATTGAGTATCTCAAAAAGGCACGCGCCTTGGGCAAGGGTCTGGTTGTGGCCGTTTATAGTGACGCCCTCGTCTCGCGGCACCATAATGATCCGTCGCTCCCCATTGTGCCTCAAAAAGAACGGATGGAGATTTTGTCATCACTTTCGATGGTTGATAGGGTTATTTCTTTGACACAAAGCTCACCGATTCAGGCCATTAAAAAGCTCACCCCCGATATTGTCGCAAATCCTGCAATGGACCCTGATCTGATAGAGGCCATCAAAAATTTGAATATAGAACCTGTTCTCATAAAAGTGCGCGGCCCACAATCGGCTAAGGCACTCATTCAACAAATACAAAAATCTTTTCCTGCCAACCTGCAATGATTCCCCCTTTTAGACCTCCGCAGACTTTGTTACGCCCTACGACCCCAGGCGACCCAACGGGTTGCCTGGGGTCGCTAGACCCCTTTGAAGAACTCTTTGAAGCCATTGCGCAAGGGGAGCGAAAAATAAAGATCAACGGCCTGTGGGGGTCCTCCGAGGCCTACTTCCTCTCGCGCCTGCACCAGAAGGGAATTCCGTTCTGTCTCGTCACCCCAACGACCCTAAACGCCCAACAAATGCGCGAGGAAATCAATTTTTTTTTACAGCATGGAGGGGGGGCGAGTCGTGTCGCTCTTTTTCCAGCATGGGATATTTTGCCTTATGAGCCAGGAATGCCTCGGCCAGACTTAGTTGCGCAAAGACTCGCCATTTTACATCGCTTGGCCGGAGGGGAGCAGGTTTCTCTTGTGACTTCGGTTGATGCCTTTCTTCAAAAGGTTTTGGACAAGGCTTTTCTGCTCTTCCGATCTACAACCGTCAAGCAAGGCGACACCCTTGAACGAGATGATCTCATCACGCGTCTTTTTCAAAATGCTTATGAACGGGTGGAGTCTGTCACTGCGCCGGGGGAATATGTCTCACGAGGCGGGATTATTGATTTTTATTCTCCCGCAGGAGAGATGCCGATCCGCGTCGAGTTTTTTGGCGACACGATTGAGTCGTTGCGAACCTTTGATCCCGCCACTCAAAAATCAATTGCCCCCATTGATTCAGCCCAAATCCTTCCGGGCAGGGAGAACCTTGCAGACCCCATTTTTTGCAAGATGTCGCTTTCAGATTACCTTTCCCCCAACACGCTTTTAATCTACGATGAACCCGAGGCAGTGGCACTCAAGGGAAAACAATTTTGGCAAGAGGTGGAAGAAGGCGCATTGTTTGCCAAGGACAAGAAACAGATTGCAACAATACCAGCCCTAAAGCCTGACCATCTCTTGCAGGCCGGATTAAAGAGAACCGTTATTGATTTGGAATCACTTTCCATCTCCTCTGCGCGTAATGCCAAACGATTCATGTTTAACATCCCCGCCCTTTCCGCTTTGGGTTTGGGTCGCTTTGGACAATCGTTTGCCGACGGCATTGAACGACTCAATCAACTGCGGACAGATCACACCCTCATTGTTGCCGTGCGAAACCAAGTACAAATGGATCGCTTCAAACGCATTTTTGACGATTATAATCTTCCGTTTTCCCTTTGGGACGAAGAAAAACCGGTCTCCTTTCCTGCGCCGGTTTTTTTAGCGATAGGGGATATCGCAGAAGGGTTCTCTCTCCCGCAACACAAATTGATCTTCTTAACCGACGCAGTTCTTTCGGGTCATGCAGGGAATAAAAAGGGGCCGGCAAAAGATTCTACAGATAATCGCTCGTTATTATTTGCGTCTATTTCCGACCTGAAACAAAAGGACGCGGTGGTTCACACCGATCATGGCATTGGAATTTTTTTGGGGATAAAAAGGCTTTCGATCTCTCCTGAAGAATGGAAAAAGGGGGGAGAGAAATTAGAGGCCGACTTCATTCAGCTCGAATACGCGGGCGGGGATAAACTGTATGTCCCGTTAGACGCGCTGAATCGGGTTCAGAAATATATTGGGTCGGAAGGGTCTGCCCCGCCGTTGGACAAACTCGGCGGATCGTCTCGATGGGCGCGGACAAAAGAGAAGGTCAAAAAGGGGATTATCGAGATGACGCAAGAGCTGCTCAACCTTTACGCAGAACGCGCGGTGGCAGAAGGACACTCTTTTGTGCCAACACCACATCTTCAAGAGTTTTCTGCCGCGTTTCCGTATGAAGAGACCCCGGATCAGCTTTTGGCCATTGAAGAGATTATCAAAGATATGCAGAGCCAAAAGCCAATGGATCGGCTGATATGCGGCGATGTTGGGTATGGCAAAACGGAGGTGGCGATGCGGGCCGCGTTTTTGGCCGCAATGGATAATAAGCAAGTGGC
>CAYJXH010000015.1:0-7967 GCA_964373975.1 uncultured Nitrospirota bacterium
CAAACTTCCCCGAGGGATCCACCGTCACGGAGGCAGGGGTTATCCCTGTTTCGAATGGGGAGCCTGTCATTGGTGTCAGCACCCCCGTTGTCGCATCAATCGTGTAGCCAGAAACATTGTTGGAGTTAATGTTTGCCACATAGACAAACTTCCCCGAGGGATCTACCGTCACGGAGTAAGGGCCATTCCCTGCGGCGAACGCGGCCCCAATTGATGTCAGAACCCCCGTTGTGGCATTGATTGTGTAGCCCGAAACGTTGCCTGCGCCCTGATTTGCCACATAGGCGAACTTAGGGGTGGGTGAAGAAGGCGGCGGGGGTGGGGGGGTATTTCCGGTTGTAAATGTCCATGAAAAGCTGGTTCCTAGTTGCGTGCCAGTGCTGTCTTTGATTGTCTCCCTCAAGATCATTGTATAATCGGTGTTCACCTCTAAAAGAGAAGCGGGGGCAAAGGAAACGGTTTGACTGAATCCGTCGTACGAAACAACCCCCGTTACGGGGCCGCTAGCATTGGTTAAAACGACCGTAGTTGCGGTTAGGGTGGTTGGGTCCATCGCTGTATTAAACGTGGCGGCGATGGGGGGGTTTAGCGCGGTACTCGTTGCCCCGTTCTGTGGTGTGGTTGAAACCACTTGGGGAGGAAACGAAACCGACACGTTTGTAGTAGACGTTGTTGTTGCGGTTGTAAAATTCCATTCCACATTTGACAGGAGCGCATTCCCCGCAAGATCGGTGACACCTGTTGTTAGCTTGGCCGTATGAACGACACTTCCCTGCAAAGGGGCAGAAGGGGTAAAGAGCACCGTCTTGGTCACGGCATTATAAAAAATAATTCCAGAAACAGGCGTGCTACCCGCTGACAATGTCATCGTGGGCGTTGCGGGAAAGATCAAGCTGGCCGCGTTCATCTGTTTGTTAAAAACAGCCGCAACGCTGGTATTCACCGGAACATCCACGGTGCCATCAATCGGAAATTTAGAGGTGACCTGTGGTTTCACATTATCAAAAGGAGAAAATGCTAGCGTGATGACGTTCGTTTGACCTCCGATAATGTTGGCGACAACCGCCTGCCCTACAAAACTGGGTGTTCCGGCACAACCTGCCGTGTTAAAAGCTCGAGAGACAAAAGATCGGTTATTCCCAATGGGGACCTGTGTTGTAATGATAACATCGGTGCCTAATACGGTCGGTTTGCAGAGCACGATTGTCGTCATATCAGCCCCGCTGATCGTGAGATCAACCGAGTTAACATCCGGAGGTGTAGGCCCTTCTTTAGGTGCTTCCTGTTGTTTGCTCAAATCACTTTCTTGCGACTGGCTAGAAGATGAGAACTTTACCGTCACGTCCGCAAACAAACCGGGTTGGTTTGTATCTGGAAGAAGAGCCGATCCGCTATTTGATCCGCAGGCGGTTAGAGAAAAGATTAAACAGAGAAAAGAGACAAGCTGTCGGAATTTAAGACCATTTTTTGTTACGAGAAAACAAAAATAATTGAGTGCGAGCATCGGATCCTCCTTCATACTTAAACCTGTTTTAAAAATTTTAGGAGCGGCAAACTCTCCTAACCAACACACAAGTTAGAGTCTACCAGAGAAAGCGGATGTCCGCCATAAAGGTTTATCTGTCTTTTCGCGAACGTTTCGGAGTTATCTTGATCACCACGAAGACGAGGGGGCTCTCTTCTCTAGGCGCGGTGAACGTAATCAGGGAAGAGCATCGGCGAGACGGTCTTATTGCGAATGCCCGCTTCAGACCTTGCCTTGTCAAATTGGTTGAGGTGGGTTAGGGTCATATTTTGATAACCCATTTTAGAAGCACGTTCTGCAGTGGCCCTGCCAGCACGGCGGCCATAGACAATAATATCTAAAAGGGAGTTCCCCATCAGCCGATTTCGGCCATGAATGCCGCCAGAAGCCTCTCCTGCGACAAAAAGATTGGGCAGTGTGGACTCCCCATTGACATCAATTTTAATTCCGCCATTCTGATAATGCAGTGTGGGATAGATTAAAACCGGTTCTTTTGTAATATCAATCTGATAACGCGAAAATTGCCTCACCATATTGGGAAAGCGGTTTGCCAATGTTCCCGCACCGTTCATCGTATCTACTAAGGGAATATCCAGCCAAACGCCAAGCCGTCCTGCGGTCGTTGTGACTCCCCTACCCTGCGCACATTCGGCAATAACAGCAGAGGCAACGGCATCACGGGTTTCCATTTCGTTGATAAACCGCTCTCCATGAGCATTCACCAGTTGCGCCCCAACCGATCTTAACGCCTCGGTCACCAACATTCCGGCGATCGGCTCCGGAAAGACCGCGCCCGTTGGATGATATTGAAAGGTATCTTGCAAGGTCAGTTTCGCGCCCGCACGATAAGCAATCGGCAGGGCATCAGCCGTTGCGCCATAATGATTGCTTGTTGGGAAACCCTGAATGTGAAGCCTGCCAATACCGCCCGTCGCCAAAATAACGCACTTGGCTGAAACAATAATGAAACGATTGGTATCCAGATTCTTTAAAATTGCACCCGTGCAAACAGCCCCGTCTGTGAGCAACTCAACCACGGGAGAAAATTCAAGGAGATCAATCTTCTGATTGAACACCTCGTCTTTCAGAACGCGCATCATCTCAAGCCCGGTGTAATCTTTGCACCGAAGCAAGCGAGGCTTACTACTACCCCCGCCGCCCCGCATCGAAAGATTTCCGTCTTCCTCTTTATCGAACAAAACGCCCATATCTATTAACCATTTTGCCGCAGAAGGCCCTTCCTCAACCAGCACTTTTAAAAGGGCCGGATCGTTTTCCATCTGGCCGCCGCGCAGGGTATCTAAATAGTGGCGAATGGGGGTATCCTCTTTTGATATCGCAACCTGCATACCGCCTTCCGCCATAACGGTATTGGCATCGCCCAAGCGGAGCTTCGTCGCAACAAGCGTTTTTGCCCCCATGGCCTTTGCGGTTAAAGCGGCCGTCGCCCCTGCGCCGCCGCCGCCAATGACCAGCACATCAACAGAATAATCCGGTGTCGCGATCGGCATATTCGCAGAGACAATGGCGTTCCCCTCCAAAAGATTCGCCAATTCACAAACGGTGGTCTCTCCGCTGTTTTGGCCTACCTTTATTTCGCGATACGCCTCTTTTTTATAATCGGGATGATACTGATGAATTAACGCGTCTTTAGCAGAATGCGCAAGCAACGAGACCCCTTGGGTTTGACGAAAAGAACGAGACGCAATGGCAATAGATTGAGATTCTGTAATGTTCAACATTATAGGGAATCGCTTTCAAGCTCTTCTTTGGATAAGGAGAGTACGCGTTCCCACTCTGCATTAAATTTTCCAGCCGCAATCTCTTCTGTCCTGACAATGAGGTCTGACGACTTTTGTTCAAAAAAGATGCCCTGAACGCGTCGCGCAAAAAGCCCAACTTGATTGGATGAGATTTCCGCGATACAAACAGGCACACAAAGATTACACATCACGCAGGGAAGAAATAAATCAGATGCCCCTTTGAAATCGCCGAACGCCGCCTTCCAGATACCGGTTCTGACATCAATATCCTGCGGGCAAGCCTCGCTACACGCGTTGCAGTTTCGGCAAAGCGCCGCCTCTGGAAAATATTGGAACAGCGCTTTCTTTGGATCAGAGATCTCCTCCATGTTATAAACAGGCTTTCGGACGGGGAACGACTGCAAAAGTGAAAATGATAACCTCTCTTCCACAAGCAACTGACAGGCAAGCCCGGTCTTTAGTTCGTGGCTCCCTTCTGTCCGATAATAGGTTCCGCAGGCGCCGCAAACACCGCCCAAACAGCCAATGCCGCGGGTTATTTCATGGCCAACATGCCACATCGCCTGAATAAGGGTGATCCCAGAAGGAACCTGATACCGCTTCCCCATGATCTCTACATTAACAAAATTTTCTGTCGCAATAGCCATGTTTAGTCCTGCCTGTTTCTTCGGAGTTCGTCTATGTTGGTATGATTCTCTAAGTAATCAGCCAGCTGTAGAAAATCGGTTCTTGGATAGCTGACTCCCGCGCCTTCTTTAAAGGCCAGTTGCGGTTTTCCACCTTCAACAATATGATGTCCCCAGTAGAGCAAGTGCGTACTGTAACGAATTTTTGCGTCGTCTGGATGGATCAATCTACATTGAGGGTCTTGTCGTAAATACAAATCCATCTGCCGTGAAAGATGCGCCAATAAAACTTCGTTCCGTTTCTCAATCTCCCTTCCAGTATGATAGCTATTGATAACGACAAACATCTCCGTTTTTTTATTGACCTCCCGAATATGCCGAAAGGTGCGGGTAATGACATCCGCGTTTTTCGCGATCCCCAACGGGGTAAGCGTGGTGGGAACAATACAGTAATCAAACTTTTTTACAAACGAGAGCGCGTTTTGAGAAAGAACGGGAGAGCAATCACAGATCACAATCCGAATGCCTTTAAAATCACTTTCCTTCCACTCGTCCTCATTAAGAACCGTAATAACCGACCCTTCTTTTTTCTTTGTGACAGAAGGAACAAAGAGCGAAGCAGGCGCGTCTTTGTCTTTGGGATCCTCCTCAAAAAGTTTTCTTAAGTTTTTGTCTGGATCAAGATCAACGAGGATAACGTCATGCCCCATCAGCGCAAAAGCCCCGGCCAAGTGCGCCGCAATGGTTGTCTTTCCAACCCCCCCCTTTGAAGTAAAGACCCCAATATATTTTACCGTTAAATCTTCAGGCTCTATATCAACCTCTTCGTCTGGGTAGGGGTAATGCCAAAAAATCTTGTCGGGTAAACAGGCCCCTAATGACAGGTTCCTCGGCCTTTCTGACAGCACATGCGCAAGCGCTGGCTTACCAAATCCGTGCGCGGATAAAAACCATCCTGAAGTAAATTCCTTAGATTGAGGCAACTCAAGGAAACTTTGAAATTTCTGAATCTGCGCGATACTCACTTTTGCTTTATGTTGTTTTACGCAAACCGCAATAGACTCGCGGTCACGCTTGAGCTGAAAATCGTAGCACTTGGTCTTTTGGCTCTCTTGCGAGGGGATGATGGCTTCATAACCCATCTTCTCAAAGAGACACAAAATTCCCTTCGCAAAATCACTTAGCCCCAAAAGCCCCGTTGCTGTTAATGACTTGGGCACAAGGTCCTTTACGCGTTGAGCGCGTTTAATGCCGATCCGGCTTGAAACCAGCCGATCTGCTGTTGCGTCAAACTGTGATTGGCACTGATGGTTATATCCTGATCTTTTTTATGCACCACGATTGCAACCGATTTTCCGGGTGCCAACTGCGCAAGACCCGTCACCGAGAGACGATCATTCTGCTCAATGACTTCCCAATCTTTTGGGTTGGCAAACGTCAGCGGCAATATGCCCTGTTTCTTTAAATTGGTCTCATGGATTCGGGCGAAACTTTTGGTAACAACCACTTTCACCCCAAGGAATCGCGGCGACATCGCGGCATGTTCGCGTGACGACCCCTCGCCATAATTCTCATCACCAATGACAATGGACCCAACCCCTTTTGCCGTGTAATCTCTGGCCACTTGCGTTGGCGTGAGGTTGGTCTCGCCCGTGAGAACATTGTTGACCGTTCCCGGTGCGGACGTGAAGGCATTATTCGCGCCCAAAAAGGCGTTATCACTGATTTTATCCAAATGACCCCGATACGCCAGCCACTTACCCGCCGGAGAGATATGATCGGTGGTGCACTTCCCTTTGGCTTTTAGCAAAACAGGCAGTTGTAAAAAATCGTTTCCATCCCATTTTGAGAACGGCTTTAAAATCTGTAATCGTTCGCTTGTTGCCGGAATAACGACGGTCAGATGATCGCCATTTTCTGCTGGGGGAATTAAGCCTTCCTCGCCTTTGGCAAATCCGTTTGCAGGAAGCTCTTCTCCGCGCGGCGCTTCAAACCTGATTTTCGTTCCATCGGCGGCTTCCAACGCATCAACAAGCGGATTAAACGTAAGGCTCCCCGCAAAGGCCATCGCGGTCACCAACTCCGGGCCGCTTAAAAAAGAAAGCGTCTCGGCAATGCCATCATTTCGACCGGGGAAGTTTCGGTTAAACGTGCTGATGATTGAGTTTTTCTCGCCTTTTTTAACATCTTCCCGTTTCCATTGGCCTATACAAGGCCCACAGGCATTGGCCAAAACGGTTGCCCCCATCTCTTCAAATGTCTGTAGAAATCCGTCCCGTTTCATCGTATGGTAAATGCGTTCGGAACCCGGGGTTACCAAAAACTGGGTCTTTGCTTTTAAACCCGCCTTTAAACCCTGTCGCGCAATATGCGCCGCACGACTGATATCTTCGTAGGAAGAGTTCGTACAACTTCCCAGCAGGGCGGCCTTCAGCACGGTTGGATAGTCATTCTTTTCTGCATCGTGCGCCATCTTCGATATTGGCCTTGCAAGATCAGGCGTATGCGGCCCGACAATATGAGGCTCTAACGTCGAGAGGTTGATTTCAATCACTTCGTTATAATATTTCTCCGGATGTTTGAAGACCTCATCATCGGCAGTCAGTAACGCACGGTTGGCCTCCGCAAGCGTTGCGAAGTCAGCGCGTTCTGTCATTCGCAGATACGCCGCCATCTTCTCATCGTAAGGAAAGATAGAGGTTGTTGCGCCCAACTCCGCGCCCATGTTGGTAATCGTTCCTTTTCCCGTCGCGGAAATGGTGCCTGCCCCCGGCCCGAAATATTCTACGATTTTGTTGGTGCCGCCCTTTGTCGTCAAAAGGCCGCAGAGGTAAAGAATGACATCTTTGGCCGAAGTCCAGCCAGAAAGAGAGCCGATCAGCCTCACCCCAATCAGGTTAGGCTGTAAAACTTCCCAGGGTAAACCCGCCATGACTTCACCCGCATCGGCCCCGCCAACGCCAATCGCCAATCCGCCTAAGCCGCCGCCATTGGGCGTGTGTGAGTCGGTACCAATAATTAAAGAACCCGGGAAGGCATAATTTTCTAAGACGACTTGATGAATAATTCCCGCGCCCGGCTTCCAAAAGCCAATCCCGTATTTTTTTGCTGATGAAGAAAGAAAATCGTAGACCTCTTTATTTTCGTCAATTGCCCGTTTGACATCTTCTGCGGCGCCCGATTGCGCGCGAATGAGATGATCGCAATGAATGGTGCTTGGAAGGGCAACCCGTTTTTTACCCGCTTGCATAAACTGCAACATCGCCATCTGCGCCGTTGCATCCTGCATGGCAACTCGGTCTGGTCGAAGCAAAAGTTGCGCAACGCCCGCTTCCCACGGCTGTGACTCAAAATCGTCTAGGTGCGAGATTAAAATCTTCTCGGTAAGTGTTAAACCCCTACCCAGTTTCTTGCGCCCCTTTTCCAAAGCGGACGGCATCGCCTGATATAATTTTTGAGCAAGTTCAATTGACATCATGTTCTCCTTATTGAGTTATAGATTGCTTTTTGTAATGATAGAGGCGGGTTCCCTTTCTTGTCAACAGAAAACCGATTTCTGAATGTGAAGTTCAAACCCAGGCCGTTGATTTACGAATCCCCCATGGCTCTACTTTGAAGTAATCCTCGTAATAAGCCCACTCGGAATCTTGTTGACAGAATCGGAGTATGGCACCAGATAGGCGTGGGTGCCGTCGTAGGCAGCCCCGGTTGAAGAGGGAGCACCTTCGCTGGAGTACGATCTCCATGAGGAAGGATCAGAGAACGGCTTTGTGCTGTCCCACATAACAAAAGGCGGAGGTTTAAGGGTTCCAAAGTTGTGGCTGGGCGCAAAATGAACGAAGTTCCGATTGTCTACCCATCCGAATTGCCAGCCCCCTTTGGCATCGGGATCAACCTCGGTGAGTTTGATAAACGACCAAGCCGCAGGATCAGTAAGGGACATGCGCGTATCGAATGCCGCCGCCAAGCTTAGGCTCTGATCCCCCGGATCAGGATCATTGTATTTTGCTAGATTTCGCCAAGGAACAAAAACCAGATAATCTCCCACCACAA
>CAYJXH010000015.1:8067-13178 GCA_964373975.1 uncultured Nitrospirota bacterium
TTGTATTTTGCTAGATTTCGCCAAGGAACAAAAACCAGATAATCTCCCACCACAAGGCCGCCAGTATATCCAAGGGCATCAGGACGTAGCTTCGTCAGATCAACCGTTTCATAAGAGCTTACGGACGCAAAGTCGGCGTTCACATTATAACGCACGAGGATATTGGTTCCGGGGTTATACGGAATGATATAGACCCAAGGCAACTTCACCGCAGTGGACTGAAATCCCGTGGCCCTGATATTTAATCTTTGCAGATTAAACCACTCCCATGCGGTCTTATCTGTGAAGTCTTTACTGGCGTCGTAGCGGAGCAATATCCCGTGCGCTTTGTAAAACGGGGACGGGCCAATGGCACTTCCGTAGGGCGTGTAGTACGCATGACCGTCGGCGAACGCACCAGTAATCCACCCCATCGAAGGCGGTGGGTTGGGCAACGAGGAGAGAGAAAACGTCTCGTAGGCACTGCGATTAGACAGTTTCTTTGTCAGGTCAAAACGGATAGCGAGGTCATTGGGCTCCACACCGGAAGGATCAAGTATGTTGTTGTTTGTAAGGTCTTTACGCAGAGGAACAAAGTACAACCGTGCCGATGCGTTATCCAGAAATCCGGTTCCAAATCCTTCTGCCGACGGAGATATCAAGGGATTGAGGTCAACAGCTTCGTAGCTTGCTTTATCAGAGAAAGGGAGCGTTGTGTCATACGCCAAGAACACGCTTTGAGGATTGCTTTCAATAAAACCCCATGGATAAAACAATATCCGATGACTTGTGGGATCGTAGTCTGCATTCTGGAGGACGCTGGCCTTTAGATTCACAGTTTTAGCATCAAAGAAATCAAGCGACTGGAGCGGAAATGAACGCGTGTCATTCGGAGGGGCTTGTGGGGGCGGACTGATGGGACCCTTGTTACACGCGGTCAACATCAAGGCTACGATAAAAAAGATTGTTTTCATTAGGGATATCCTTACGAACGGCCTATAAAGAGATTTATGAAGCACTACGCTTGAAATAATAGCCTCCGCACAGTATACTCCTCATAATAAATGTTACGCTAGTTTTTCCCTTCCCCGTTTTTGGGAAAGAGAGTTTGTATGGACATTGACAACTTCTTGATCCTGATGCGCAAGCTTCAAATGGAAAATGTGGACTATTTACTTGTGGGAGGTGTTGCGTTAAATCTCCACGGTATTCTTCGCGCCACGGAAGATATTGATATCTTCATCCGGCCTGATGAAGAAAATGTGGAGCGGTTCAAGCGATCTCTCCATGCGATATGGGATGATACCGAGATTGACACTATTACTCTTGCCGATCTGGCGGGCGAATATCCAGTCATCCGTTACGGTTCTCCCGACGGGGCGATGGTCATTGACATCATGGCAAGATTAGGCGATGCGTTCCGATTTGAAGATTTAGAAACCGAGACGATCTTGCTCGAGGGTGTGTCTGTACGCCTAGCAACGCCTCGCACACTCTACAGGATGAAGAAGGACACAATGCGTCCTATAGATCGGGCGGACGCAGCGGCTCTTCAAGAAAAGTTCAACCTTACAGAGGAGTGATATGCCTGTTTGGCGATTTAAAGATTTTGATACTGCGCGCAGGGCACTTTGGATTGATTCAAAGGATCAAACACTCTCAGCGAGAATTCGCAGGCTTTGGGCGTTCTCCAGTCGCCTGGCTTTCTCCCCTGTTGCCCCGCGAGGCTTGAAAAAATTTAAGAGCATTGAAGCCGCAAACGCCGAGCGTGATGCGACTGTGCGTGAACGTGTCGTGACGTTGCGCCAGTAGGGGCGCACCTGCGTGTGCGCCCTATTCTGTCGTAGGGCAGGCCTTGTGCCTGCCCTGCAATAGGGCAACCCCAAGGGTCTGTGCCCCTACGACAACGGCGGCACCTCTCTCTTTTTAGGGGCGGCGTAGTTGACAAGATAATTGAATAATCGAACCAATCGGCTACCCTGCCTTGTTTGATCCGTCCAGTGGCCGATAAGACCAATGGTTCTTGATAAAATGAAAAACCCGTTTAAGGTCTCAATGGGGAAATTCATATCCACCAAGATCGCGGCAATGGTGCCATCTACGTTGAGAATCAGTGTATCCTTTTTGCTGGATGTGATTTTTTCAACCGCGAGGGCAAGATCAAGATGCGTCGTCGGAATCCCCTGACTTTTAACAAACGAGACCAACTCAATGACACGTTTATCTGGGTTTTTAAGCGATTTCACGCGATGTCCAATACCCGGAACCGGCCCAACGTTTTTTCGCATATACTCTAAAAACGCCTCTGGAGATAGATTATTCGCAACGGCATATTTAAACCATTTTCCCGCATCGGTTACGGCGCCTCCAAAGCGAGGCCCAATCATCAGCATTCCCGCGGCAACAGACTGCGCCATCTGAATGCCGGCACACGCGGCGATAATGGTCACAAGCGCGCCAGAAACACAGGGGCCATGATCCGCAGACAGCATGATAATGCGTTTAACCACTTCCGATTCCACGGGCGTCAATAAACGATTGGCCCATAAAAGACCGATCACATGGGGAATCTGATACCCCTTATTGATCAACTCCGAAGCGGGATACCCTTGATAAAGTGGCTCGTCGCCGCGGTCATCGGATATCGTTGACTTCACAAGCGGCTCGACATAAATCTCACCCGATAAAACCCCCTCCTCCACAGACTTAGGCAGTTTTGGAATGGCTAAAGTATCCATCTCATTCAAAGGCGAGGCTAAGCCTTTTTTCTTCATCTCTTCATAAGCCTCTTTAATCGCAAGGCCCAACCCGCCAAAAGTTGCAGGCACAATGCAGCCTGCCTTAGCGAGCAAATCGGCCTTACTACGCGCCGATCCTTCGCCATGCAGACCTTCCTTCGCGCCGGCATGACCAAACTTCATTCCTTTAGGCAAATGTTCCTGACAGAATCCGGATATCACGCCAATCAGTTTAATACGGCGTTTTTTTGCCCCATACCAAGCGGCGGCTTTCTCTTCTAAATCGCCCCCCATTTCTCCTACAATGACAACGGCCTTTGTGTCTAAGTCTTTCTCAAACATTTCAAGATAGGTGACATAGTCAGAACCCGGATAGGCATCTCCGCCGACGCCGATGGCCGTGGTGATGCCATCTGCAAACTGACTGCAAAGCCAGATAATTTCATTGGAGAGTCCGCCGGACTTGGTAATCACGCCGAACGAACCGGGCCGATACAATTTGCACATCACTAAATTGTCAAATGCCCCGCCAATGACGCCCAATCGGCATTCACCCGCAGAGACAATGCCAATGGAAGAAGGCCCGTTAAATATCTTATTCGCCTTCTTCGCCTCCAGCGAGAGTTTCTTGGAGTCTTTTTCAGGAACCCCTTCTGTAATCATGGAAATGACTTTAATGTTGGCATTGTTAATTGCATCCATTGCGCCGCCAAAAGCGCGATCAGGCCCCATATAAATTAATGCTGTATTGATCGCGGTATTAGACAGGGTCGCTTCAGAAACCGTCTTATAAACGGGAACTGAAACGAGGGTTGATCCAGACCGAATCTCAACTGTTTTTCCAGCGTCCGGCGGAAAGACAAAAGCCAGAACATTGAAAGGAACACGGCTCAAATGGCAAAATTCAGCCATTTTCTTGGCCGCATTAATTCCCGCTGGCCCGCCCATAATAACAACACGCGTCTCTTTCGTTGCGACAATACTCATTTATTACCTTCCTTCCTGTAACGACATATTAACAATATCGGTGAGCGGGGTATTGCGATCATAAACATGTATGTCGAATCCTTCCGCAGACAACCCCCT
The DNA here is from genome assembly GCA_964373975.1 of uncultured Nitrospirota bacterium. Lineage (GTDB taxonomy): Bacteria > Nitrospirota > Nitrospiria > SBBL01 > SBBA01 > JACPZM01. Next base: position 11,871 of record CAYJXH010000015.1, read on the forward strand.
CATGAGGTCGAGCCCTTCCTTTTCGTTCGGTCCGCCACGACGCACCCAAATGGTCACGCCATTGAGTTTGCCCTCTGCTTTTGCCTTTCGGAATCCATTGATAATACCGCCAAACGTCTTTTTAACATCGGTAAAATTCGCAATAGCCCCCCCCACAATAATGCGCTTGATCCCTTTCAAAGAGCAGACTTTATCGGTTAAAGCCTCTACAGCCCAATCGGGGGGATCGCCTGAATATTCCGCATAGTTCGCTATGGTACTGCCTGTCGCAATCACCGCGTCGGCGTAAAAAAGAGAGGCGCCGCCGCCAGCAGGAAGCAATGCGGTCTCCCCGCCGGGAATCTCAATAAACTTGACCGATCCTTTAATGCGTGCGTCAATCTCCAAAATGGCATGTTCGTCGTTGGTATAGGGACGACCAAACTCGGAGGCAAATGTAAAATTCCAATCTGGATGACGGTATCGGGCATCGGCATCTAGCAGTGTCACCGCGTCTAAAGCGACCAATTCGCCTTCCGACTCCCGCAGAATCAACGGATTGATCTCAAGATAGATCGCATCTTCTTGGTCATAGCATTGATAAAGTTTTAAGGCAAACTGTGCGATTTTATGAATCAGTTTTTTTTGAAAACCGACACGCTTTGCTAAATCTTCAAGCTGTTCTAATGAAGGATCGGTGGAAAGCGGCACCATAAGTTTTTCGACCTTGTCCCAATGCGATTCAATCTCAATGCCGCCAATAGACGCCATGAGAATCTCGGCCCCTTCCCGTGTTGATTTCACAGCCAGATAATACTCGTCTTTATGATCAATGCACTCGGAAAGAATCACTTGGGATACCGTCAGTGTGCCTATTTCCTTGCCCAGCATTTCCACTGCGGCTTTCTTGGCGGCATGGAGATCAAGGTCTACTTTAACCAGACCCAGCTTCATTCGGGATCCAATGGCCTCATGCGCCTTCACAACCAGGCGTGCGACAGGAGAATTCAGCCAAGGATTGGCCGACGATAAACGATCCAATTGATCTGCGGCTGTAATGACCACATAGTGTGGAACAGACATGCCCCATTTTGATAAAAGCCCCATTCCCGGGCCTTCTAATACCTTCGCCATAGCCTCCCCCTTCCCAATGAGAATTTTTTATAATTTTTAAAAAACAACCACACCAGACAATTTATGTATTTATCTATAAATATCTATCACTGATAAATATCTGCAAATGATAAAAGATGCTCCAAGCCCTTGTCAACAAAACAGGCGTATCAATTCAATCACCTATCACATTCGATCGGGCGCACTCACTCCCAA
>CAYJXH010000016.1:0-13079 GCA_964373975.1 uncultured Nitrospirota bacterium
AGATAACTTTCCGCAATCTTTTTTAAGAAATCTTCTTGGAACTTCTTGACCTTGTCCGTGGGAATATCATCCAGATAACCCGTAATTCCGATATAAAGGGCAATGACCTGCTGGGAAAGGGATTGCGGCTGATACTGATTTTGCTTTAAAAGCTGTACCATTTTGGCACCCCGATTTAACTGCGCCAATGTGGTCTTATCGAGATCCGATCCAAACTGGGCAAACGCGGCCAATTCCCGATATTGTGCCAAGTCCAGCCGCAGTTTTCCCGCAACCTTTTTCATCGCCTTTGTTTGTGCGTTGCCGCCGACGCGGGAGACCGAAAGCCCCACGTTAATGGCAGGCCGAATACCGGCATAGAAAAGCCCCGTCTCAAGATAGATCTGCCCGTCTGTAATTGAGATGACATTGGTGGGGATATAGGCCGAGACATCGCCGCCCTGTGTTTCGATAATCGGAAGTGATGTAAGCGAACCGCCTTTATTTTCCGCCGAAAGTTTTGCGCTTCTCTCCAAAAGACGGGAGTGTAAATAAAAGACATCGCCCGGATAGGCCTCGCGGCCCGGAGGTCTTCGCAAAAGAAGCGAGATTTGCCGATAGGCCGCCGCGTGCTTAGAGAGGTCATCGTAAACAATGAGGGCGTCGCGTCCAGAATACATAAACCCTTCGGCAATTGAAGTTCCTGTGTAGGGGGCGATATATTGCATGGAGGCCGCTTCAGAGGCCGTCGCAGAGACAACGGTGGTATATTCCATTGCCCCGTGTTTTTCCAGTGTGGATACAATGGAAGCCACATTCGACGCCTTTTGGCCAATCGCCACATAAACGCAAAACATGCCAGCCCCTTTTTGATTGATAATGGTATCTAGCGCAATCGCAGTCTTTCCTGTTTGGCGATCCCCGATAATCAGCTCACGTTGTCCTCGTCCAATGGGAATCATTGCGTCAATTGCCACAATACCCGTTTGCACCGGCTGTTTGACTGGCTGTCGCGCGGTGACGCCCGGAACCGTGCCTTCTAGCGGCCGATATGCATCGGTGAGAATCGGCCCTTTGCCGTCTAAAGGCTGTCCCAAAGCATCCACGACGCGGCCAATGAGGGCATCTCCGACAGGCACCTGGGCAATCTTTTTGGTTCGCTTTACAAGGTCGCCTTCTTTAATTTTGTTGATATCCCCAAAAAGAATCGCCCCGACATTATCTTCTTCTAGGTTTAAGATAATGCCCATGACCCCTTCTGGCAAAGAGATCATCTCGCCGGCCATGGCATCGGTGAGGCCGTAGATTCGCGCGATCCCGTCTCCCACTTGCAAGACCGTTCCCACGCTTTCTACTTGGAGCGACTGTTCATATCGTGTCAGCTCCGCTTTTAAAATGGATGTGACTTCTTCCGGTTTCAGCGCCATATTAACCCCTCATCTATTATTGGAATGCAAAGTAACTCCGCCGGGGTCAGATTCTGCACAAAAAACGAACGAATGTCAAGGAAAAGAGAAAGCATGGTAGAGAGCTCATGCTAACAGGCAATACCTAACAGCACTTATCTTTTCAGACCGACCAACGGGAGGGCTATTATCGGAGTCGCCGTAGCGACTTATTCTTGACTTTTTAATCTGTTCTGTTATTATCTGACCCATAATGAGAGGGCAATTGTGATCGAAAAAGAACTTCCTCAAGCCATTCCGCGTCTGACACAAAGATTAGCGGGCAATCCTGCCTCCAGAGCCTTTGTTCCTCTGGCCGATGAATATTTACGGCAGAATCTATTGGAAGACGCAATCCTTGTTCTCAAGGCCGGGATAGAACACCATCCGACTTATGTGGCCGCACGCATGATGCTCGGAAATGCCTACCAACTAGCTTCCCGCATTGTTGAGGCAAGAAGAGAATTTGAGGCCGTTGTGCGGGTTCATCCTGAAAATGTTTTGGCGTATAAAAAAATAGCCCTCATTTACAGAGAGTCAGGACAGTTGGGCGAAACCGTTGAAATATGCAACAAGATATTAACGATTGACCCGTATGACAAAAAGGCAAAAGGAATTTTAGCTTCTGCACAAGAAGAAATTTCGGCCATAGAAGATAGGGCGGCGGCTATTACCGACTGGCCGCAACTCCCTCCTTTGGCCAAAGATGCCAAGAAAGAGTCTTCCGAGGCAGAAGATTTTCCGCCCCTACCCGCATTAGAAAAAATAGAGACAGAAGAAACAGAACTCATAGAGCGCTTTCCCGATCCCAATGAGGTGCGGGTTGCAGACGACATCTTTCAGGGTGAAATCCTCGAGGGCGAAATCCTTGAGGGCAAATGCGTGCCTGCAGAGGGTGAGTCTTTCGCAGTGCCCGTATCGGAGGAACTGGCACCTCTGGCATTCGTGCCGAAAACAGTGTACAATCCTCCTTCCTTGTATCAAATTCGTTTGAAGGAGTGGCTCGTTTCAATTCAAGAAAAGGGGGAACGTCCCCGGCGAGGAGTAAAAATATGAGTTTTAGAGAGTGTCTTGAAAGAATTTCGGACAAAATAGATGATCTATTAGGGGTGGCCATTGTGGATGCAGAGGGCATTATGATTCAAGAGGTTAAGGCCGATCCTTCTTTTGATTTAATCTCTCTTGTTGCCGAGTATAGTGCTTTTGTAAAGGCGGCGGATAAGGCCTCTGTGTCCGTGGATATTGGCTCCTCGCACCAGATAACGGTTACAACAGAGAAAATAACAATCCTTATTAAAAAAATTAACCCAGAGTATTTTCTCTTTCTCGCCGCAGAAACGGATAAAAATATTGGTAAGGCAAAGTTTTTTATGAAACGAGAGGCGTATGCCCTCGCTGAAGATTTATAGGGGCAAGGTGCTCTGCGGGGGAAAAATACGGTGATTCCAACATCAGATTTTAAGTCTGGATTGAAAATTCAAGTTGACGGAGCTCCTTACGAGATTGTCGATTATACCCATGTTAAGCCTGCCAAGGGGGGATCGTTTGTCCGAACGAAGATGCGGAACTTACAAACGGGCAATACATTAGAACGCACCTTTCGGTCGGTAGAAAAATTCGAGGCGTCCGATGTTGCCGAACGAAAAATGCAATTCCTTTATCTACAAGGAGACGACTTTCATTTCATGGATACCGAATCTTACGAGCAGACATTTATTCCTTCTGCGCAGATTGGATCCGCCAGAAATTTTTTAAAAGAAAACATGGTCGTTGACATCATGTTCTATAAGGGAAAGGCCATTGGCGTTTCGCTTCCCAATTTCGTTGATCTCGTTATTACGGAAACAGACCCCGGCATTCGCGGGGATACCGCAACCGGCGGCACGAAGATCGCCAAACTCGAGACCGGCGGCGAGGTCAAGGTTCCACTTTATATCGAAGAAGGAACCTTGATTAGAATTGATACGCGGTCCGGCAACTATGTAGAGCGTGTTCATTGATGGATCTCAAAGAAATAAGATCACTCATTCAATTGCTGGAAGAAACCGGCCTTTCGGAAATCGAGATCGAGGAGCATGGACGGCGCGTGCGTCTTCGCAAGGATCCGGGGAATGTCGGCGCGGGGGCTGTTCTTGTCCATAGCGCAGTGCCTTCTATTCCCCAGACAGCGCCTGCTTTGGCTTTGCCAGCATTTCCGCCGGAGGCGGCCGCAAAGGAAACCGAGCATGTTGTGGCGATCAACTCTCCCATCGTTGGAACATTTTACAGGGCGCACCAGCTAGGGGCAGACCCTTATGTTAAAGTCGGCGATTTGGTTAAAAAAGGCCAGATTCTTTGTATCGTGGAAGCCATGAAACTCATGAATGAAATTGAATCCGAATTGGACGGAACCGTTTCTGAAATCTGTGTTGAAGACAAAGCCTCTGTCGAGTTTGGCCAGCCTCTTTTTAAAATCGCACCGATAAAATAAGCGCAATGAAATAAGCGCGGTAAAATAAGCGGATGTTTAAAAAAATCTTAATTGCGAATCGGGGCGAGATTGCGGTGCGTATTATCCGAGCCTGCCGCGAGCTATCTATCCGCACTGTTGCTATTTATTCTGAAGCCGATGCGCAGGCACTGCATGTAAAGATGGCAGATGAGTCTGTTTGTGTGGGGCCTCCAGACGCAAATCTCTCTTATCGCAATATCCCGAATATCTTAAGCAGTGCCGAGATGACCGGCGCGGAGGCGATTCATCCGGGCTATGGTTTTCTTGCGGAAGACGGCCACTTTGCGGAGGTGTGTGAATCGGTGGGTGTGAAGTTTATTGGGCCTTCTGCGGAGGCCATTCGCTTGTTGGGCAATAAGGTTAAGGCCCGCGAGGTGATGAAAAAGGCTGGGGTTCCCATTGTTCCGGGAAGTGACGGCGCGGTCTCTTCCGAGGCAGAGGCGATTGACGTGGCCAATAGAATTGGCTATCCGGTAATCATCAAAGCGGTGTCGGGCGGCGGGGGGCGCGGCATTCGCGTTGTTCATAAAGAGGAAGATTTAAGCCAGCTCTTAAAAACAGCCCGAACAGAAGGCAGAACTGTTTGCGGAGATGAGAACGTTTACATTGAAAAATATTTCGTTGAGCCGCGACATATTGAAGTGCAGGTCCTAGCCGACGAGAAAGGGAAGGCGGTATTTTTCCCCGAACGAGACTGCTCCATTCAGCGCCGCCATCAAAAACTTCTTGAAGAATCTCCTTCTCCCATAATAGACGAAAAAATGCGGCGTGAACTAGGCCGGGCCGCATTAGAAGCGGTTCGCGCAACGCATTATGTTAATGCCGGAACCGTGGAATTTCTTTTTGAAAAAGAGTTTTATTTTATTGAAATGAACGCGCGGATTCAGGTGGAGCATCCCGTGACCGAGGCGGTAAGCGGAATTGATCTGGTGAAAGAACAGATAAAAATCGCGGCGGGTCGAGGATTGGAGTTAAAGCAAAGCCAGATTAAATGCCAAGGCCATAGCATTGAGTGCCGAATTAACGCGGAATGTCCCGAAAAATTTACGCCCTCTTCCGGAACCATTACATCGTTTCATCTTCCCGGAGGCCCCGGCATTCGCGTAGATACGGCCTTGGTGGCGCCTATTAAGGTCACGCCCTATTATGATCCGATGATTGCGAAACTGATTGTCCATGCGGAAGACCGCAATTTGGCGATAGCAAAGATGAGGATGGCGTTATCCGAGTTTTCCATCGAGGGAATAAAAACGTCTCTGCCCCTGCATCGGCGTATCGTTGAAGATCAGACCTTTATCAATGGCCGCTATTCCACAAACTACATCGAATCATTCTTTGCGGCTGCTTCTGCTTCCCCGCCTACGCTTCCCTAGCGCATGTTCCCATTTTATTTTATTACCGACCCTGTTTTTGAGGGTGGATCAGCCTCTCCAATAGAATCAGTCGTCCAGGCGATGGCTGGCGGCGCGCGCCTGATTCAATACCGCGATAAAATAAATACGCGCAGGGTGATGTATGAAAATGCCAAGCGTCTCCGTGAGATAACAGACCAAGTCGGCGCAACCCTTATTATCAACGATCAAATTGATTTAGCCCTTGCTGTCAGTGCCAATGGGGTGCATCTAGGGCAGGGCGATCTTCCCATCGGAACGGCTCGAAAAATTTTAGGGAGTGCGTCTATCGTCGGGATTTCTACTCACACGCTAGAAGAAGCCGTTATTGCCGAACAACAAGGGGCCAGTTATATTGGCTTTGGGCCGATCTTTAAAACAAACACAAAGAACGATACGCGTTCCGCAACCGGCATTTCCGCGATTGCGCAAATATCGCAGAGCGTAAAGATTCCCTTGTTTGCAATTGGCGGAATAGAAAAAACACATCTTCCTGCGATTTTTTCCGCTGGCGCAAACGGCGTGGCCGCGATCTCTGCTGTTTCAGGCAATGTAGAATTAAACGTAAGGGAATGGATTAAGACCATCCACGCTATCCTTGATTCACCGCGATAGAAGGCGCAACCTTGATTTTATCTTAGGGGATCGTTATAATAAGGAAGTAGAGATGATAGTGCTTTCTTTCAATTCCATATGAGAAGGGGGTAAGATGTTTGAGAAATTCACAGATCGAGGAAGAAAAATCATCATTTTGGCCCGCGAGGAGGCCGAGCAATATCAAAACGATTATTTGGGAACAGAACATCTCGTATTGGCAATCTTACGAGAGGGCGATGGCATGGCACTGGCCGTCATTAAGAAAATGGGTCTCTCCCCCGAACATATCCGTTTGGAGATAGAACGGAATCTGCCCGGCGGGGGCAACACCATGACATTCGGAGAAATTCCCTTTACGCCGCGCGTTAAGAAGGTTATCGAATATTCTGCGGAAGAGGCAAAACTATTGGGGCATAACTATATAGGCAGCGAGCATCTCTTGCTGGGTCTTCTAAGAGAGGAAGAGGGGATTGGCGGAAAGGTCCTGCGGAGCATGGGCGGCAATTTATTAACGGCACGGCGACTGACAATGGATTTGTTGCGGAAAACCGCCCCGCGCGAAAAAGAAAAAAAATCGAGTACGCCGGCACTAGATGAATTTGGGCGCGACTTAACGCAAATGGCAAGCGAAGGCGCGCTGGATCCTGTTATCGGCCGTAGCGATGAAATCGAACGCCTGCTTCAGATTTTAAGTCGTCGCACAAAAAACAATCCGGTGTTAATTGGCGAGTCGGGCGTGGGGAAAACCGCTATTGTTGAGGGGTTTGCCGAGAAGATCGTTGCGATGGATGTTCCCGATAATCTTCTGAATAAGCGCGTTGTTGCGCTAGATTTAGGGTCTTTAGTTGCCGGCACAAAATATCGCGGCCAGTTTGAAGAGCGATTGAAAGTCGTTATGAAAGAGATTGTCTCTTCCGGAAATGTGATCATCTTTATTGATGAATTGCATACCTTGGTGGGCGCGGGCGCGGCAGAAGGCTCTATTGACGCCTCCAATATGTTAAAGCCCGCGTTATCGCGCGGAGAAATTCAGTGTATTGGGGCAACCACGCTGGAGGAATTTCGGAAATATATTGAGAAAGATGCCGCCCTCAAACGGCGTTTTCAGACGATTTTTGTTCAGCCTCCCTCGACGCAAGAAACCATTCAGATTATCAAGGGGTTAAAGGATCGCTACGAGGAGCATCATCGCGTTACGATTTCTGACGAAGCGGTGGAAGAGGCAGTGCATCTGTCTGATCGCTATATCTCCGATCGGTTTCTTCCTGACAAGGCAATTGACGTTATTGATGAAGCCGGTTCTCGCGCAAAACTTATTGCTTATTCTCATCCAGAAGAATTAAAGGCAATGGAGCAAGAACTAAAAAAGATGGGCAGAGATAAGGCAATTGCCATTCGCGTGCAGAATTTCGAACAAGCAGTTCGGTTTCGAGAAGAAGAGGAACGGCTTCGTAAACTGCTAGACGAAATGCGACGGGAGTGGAAGAAAAGCAAGGAAGAGAATCGGCCTGTTATTGGCCGGGAAAATGTGGCTTACATCGTGTCTAAGATGACCGGGATTCCTCTCGTTAAAATGGAAGAAGGGGAGACCCAGAAACTTTTGGAGATGGAGTCTGGGCTTGCCAAGCGGATTATAGGACAGGATGAAGCCATTAAGGCACTCTCACGCGCAATAAGGCGGTCGCGGTCTGGGTTAAAAGGCAATCGCCGTCCCATTGGTTCTTTTATCTTTCTAGGGCCTACTGGCGTGGGGAAAACAGAGTTGGCGCGGGCATTGGCTGAATTTCTTTTTGATACCGACGAGGCGTTGATCCGAGTAGATATGTCCGAATATATGGAGAAGTTCTCAAGCTCGCGTTTGATCGGCGCGCCTCCCGGTTATGTTGGGTATGAGGAAGGCGGGCAATTGACCGAGAAAGTGCGGAGACGTCCTTACTCGGTGGTGCTTTTTGATGAAATTGAAAAGGCGCATCCAGACGTTTTTAATATGCTTTTGCAGGTATTAGATGACGGCTGTCTCACAGATAGTTTTGGCCGCAAGGTTGATTTTAAGAATACCGTTCTTATTCTAACCTCTAATCTCGGCACAAAGATGCTCAATAAGATGGGGACATTAGGCTTTCAAAAAGGCGCCGATTATAATCAGTACGATAGAATGAAGGAGACCATTCAAGGCGAGCTTAAAAACTCGTTTAATCCCGAGTTTTTAAATCGGATTGACGACATTGTTATTTTCCATCCTCTCGACAAAAAGAGTTTAGAGGCCATTACCGATATTCTACTCGCGGAGTTAAATACAAGACTTCTAGAAAAGGGATTCCAACTCAATGTAAGCGGAGAGGTGAAGGACTGGCTGATTAAGGAAGGATATGATCCGGCTTATGGCGCAAGGCCGATGCGCCGTTGCATTCAGAAAAATATTGAAGACCCGCTTTCCGAAGATGTCATTCGGGGTCGGTTTAAGGAATGCAAAAGTATCTTTGTCGTCTTGCGTGACAACGCGCTCACTTTTGTAGAAGAAGAGGTGTTGGCCCCTGTCTAATGGCATGGTCTTAGGCATTGAAACCTCGTGCGATGAGACGGCCGTTGCCATCATCAATCAAGTTCACCTGAAAAACGTGAATGAGAGGAAGGTAACCGATCTGCTTTCCTCTCAAATTGATCTTCACAAGCCTTATGGCGGAATTGTTCCGGAGTTGGCATGTCGAAGACATATTGAGACCATTGCCCCGCTCTTAAACGAATTGCTTCGCCGTGCCTCTTGCAGTCTTGCCCAAGTTTCTGCGATTGCCGTCACGGTTGGGCCGGGGCTCGTCGGGGCACTCTTGGTCGGGGTTTCATTTGCCAAGTCACTTGCTTATGCCCTCAATATCCCGCTCATTGCTATTCATCATCTGGAAGGGCATATCTCTGCGGTCTATCTTTCGCAACAAGATATTGCCTTTCCAGCAGTGGCCTTGGTTGTGTCGGGAGGCCACACCAATCTTTATAAAATGCCCAAACGCGGCGAGTATCATCTTTTAGGTAAAACATTAGACGATGCCGCGGGGGAGGCATTGGATAAAGGTGCGCGACTGCTCGGATACGAATATCCCGGCGGGCCCATCATTGATCAATTGGCAAAAAAAGGTAATCCAGACCTCTACCCATTTACAATACCGAATCGCGCCGGAATCAATTTTAGTTTCAGCGGTGTGAAGACTGCGCTCCGTCAGGCCCTCGCTAAAAAAGGAGATGCGGCAAAGGATAACCTGTCGTTCCATGCAGACATCGCGGCTTCTTATCAGAAGGCAATTATCGAAGCATTGGTTTTAAAAAGTATGCTTGCGCTCAAACAAGAAAACGCAAAAAGCATGATCCTAACAGGGGGCGTGGCGGCCAACTCCCTCTTGCGGCAAAGGATGAAGGAAGAGGGGGAACGCGCGGGCTTCGCGGTTTATATCCCACTGCCCCATTATTGCACAGACAACGCCGCGATGATTGCTATGGCAGGCCTTTCCCATCTTGAGAAAGGGGACTTTGCGCCCCTTGATATCAGCCCGAATCCCGCCCTTTGCTTAGAAACGCCTTCATTTCCCAATACAAAACTGGTTGAAGATTTGATTTAGAATGTCGTCGGTGGTTGTCTCGCCTACAATCTCGCCTAATGCGGATAAACCGTCACGAAGATTCGCCGCAATAAACTCAATCGGGGCGTTTTCTTTTGCTGACTGTAACGCCCGGAACATTGCGTTATTGGCCAGTTCAAGCGCATTCTTGTGTCGCAATAGGGCAACCATGGGCTGTTCCTTTTCCCCATCGGGAACAATCAAGGCAACCAAGTTATTTTTAAGATTGGAGAATCCCTCCCCGGTTATGGCAGAAACCTGCACAACCGGGGCTGTCGGATAGGTTGTTTGAATCGCCTCAATGTCCATTCCCAGTGACAGGTCTATTTTATTAAGGACAATGATTTTTTTCTTGTCTGCAATTTTATCCGCCAAAGCAATATCTTGTTGATGAAGGCTCTCGCTCGCGTCTAAAATAAAAAGGGCGATATCCGCTTTTTTTAATGCCGCCTCCCCCCTTCGCACCCCCGCTTGCTCTACAGAATCGGTCGTGTCACGAATGCCGGCTGTATCAATAATTTTAACCAGATGGCCTTGTAGGCTTAACCCTTCCTCCAGCGTGTCGCGTGTTGTTCCGGGAATGGGCGTTACAATCGCGCGATCCTCTCCTAAAAGCCTGTTCAGGATAGAAGATTTCCCAACATTGGGGCGGCCAATAATTACGATAGACGTTCCCTCTCGAATCTGTTTTCCCTCTTCGTATCGGGAGAGAAGCGCGCCAATAAATTGATAGGGTTTCTCTATCCGCTCCACAATCTCTTCGTGCGAGCATAGTTCAATTCCCTGTTCTGTAAAATCAATTGACGCTTCAACTTGAGATAGCAGTGACAAAATCTCTACCCGAACGGCGTCAATTTTGCTAGACAGTTTTCCGCGAAGTTGGGAGAGCGCCATTGCCTGCGCAGAATGGCTTTGCGCCGCAATAACCTCCATGACGGCTTCCGCTTGCGCCAAGTCCATTTTTCCAGCAAGGAATGCGCGGCGCGTAAACTCCCCGGGGCCTGCTAATCGCGCACCGCACGTGATTAGCGCGGAGAGAATTTTTTGGAGTAAAGCAGGATTGCCGTGAGATTGAACCTCAACGACATCCTCCCCGGTGTAAGAATGAGGGCCTTTCATGACCAAGACGAGGGCTTCATCAATCAGTTGATTTGTGGCAGAATCAATGATCTGACCCCAATGAACCGTATGGCTTTTAAACTCCCTTAGCTTTCCCTTGAAAATTTGAGAGACGACAGAAAAGGAGTCGCGTCCGCTGACACGGATAACGCCAATACTTCCTGTGCCTATCGGTGTCGCGATTGCGCAGATTGTGTCGTCTTGACCGATGTGGCGATTCACGTCGCAACGGCGGTAGGCTGTTTATTGATCCAATATTGTTGCGCAATGCTTAGAAGATTGTTCACTAACCAGTAGAGCACCAGTCCAGAGGGAAAAGAAAGAAAGAAAAAGGTGTAGACAACGGGCATAAACATCATGATTTTGGCTTGCGTGGGGTCCATTGTCTGTGGCTGTGTCATTTGCTGGATAATCATTGTCGCCCCCATAATAACAGGCAAGACATAGTAAGGGTCCTTATCGGAAAGATCGGTCACCCAGAACATAAAGGGAGCGCCTTTTAGATCAATGGTGACATAAAGAACATTAAAAAGCGCGACGAACACAGGCATTTGCAACAACATGGGAAGACATCCCCCAAACGGATTGACCCCCGCTTCTTTATAAAGGTTCATCAGTTCTTTATTCATTTTCTCTTTATTGTCCGCCCATTTCTCTCGAATGACGGTGACTTTTGGCTGTAACGATGCCATCTCCTTCATGGAGACGAGACTCTTTTTGGTCACGGGATGGAATAGAACTTTGACAAAAATAGTAAGAAGAATAATCGCGATCCCGTAGTTTTGCGTCAAGTCGTAGATAAATCGAAGAACATAGAACAACGGTTTTGCAACCAGCCGCACGGGAAGCCAGCTTCCAAAAATAAACCAGCCGAAATCAATCGCCTCTTCAAGATATTTGTTGTAAGAGGCAAGACGATCATACTCTTTCGGCCCGGCGTATAGAATGAATTTGTCTTCCCGCAACGCCCCGCCGGCAATCTTCATGGATGCGGAAACCTCTGTCTCTGAAAACCCTTGTACAGAGACAGGGACGCCTCCCCCAACGGGGATTAACGCGCTCATAAAATATTTATCGGCTAACCCAAACCAAGTCGCAGCCGATTCGTGGGTAACGGTCGTCGTTTTGGGGTTTTCGGAAATGACCTTTCCGTCAATCATCGTCATGGCGCCAATTGCGCCGCCAAAGCTATTTTCCCAATCGGTAATTCCAAAGTTTGATCCTAAAGCAACTTGGTATCCCTGCTGAAATTGTTCTGCCTTAATCCGAATATCGGCCTGATATTGATCGTTGTAAAAGGTCAATTCCTTCGTGAGAGACCGTCCGTCTAAAGTCACGGCCTTCATAATAACCGTCTCTTTCGGCTTGAATGCGCTTAGGCGGACAGGCGTTTCGTCGAGGGAATAGGTCTGATTTTTAAACGATTCGTCTTCCAAAAGCGTTATGGAGAGCGGCGCAACCAACCCATTAGGAGCGATCAATTGAACAGGCTCTGCCACCCCTTTGTCATTTTTTTTCGTATATTTTTTTAACTCCCATTTTTTAATAACGCCGCCTCGGCTAGACAATAAAACCCGATACATCTCTCCCTCAATGACCTTAAATGTTTCGGGAGGCAGACCTGCGGTTGGGGCTAACCTTGTCTGCGGCATTCCATTGATGGGGGGCAATACGGGCGATCCTGTGCTAGGAGTCGTATTAAGAGATGACGGCTTGTCTGGTTGTTGGGAAACAACAGCAGGAGGGGGCGTGGGGGCGAATTTCTCTAGTAGATAGGGGTAGAAAGAGATGATGGTCAACGATAATACGAGGAAGATAATAATACGACGTTCCATAAATTTTATTTCGAACCTTTCTTTATTAAAAAACAACCCCCTTATCAGGGGAATTTATAAAACCGGATCGTAGCCGCCTTGGGAAAATGGACTGCATCGGGCTAGACGTTTTATGGTCATGAAAATCCCCGACATCATTCCGTGCCTTCTCACAGCGGAAATCGCATAAGACGAACAGGTTGGATAAAAACGGCATATCGGGGGATGGAGCGGAGAAAGAAACCGTTGATAGATACGAATGAGAAAAATAAAAACATTTGTCACTTTAACATGCCATTATCAAGTAAAACTTTACCGACATGCGCGATGGCTTCAGGGACACGAAGCGCTTTGGATCCCTCTCGCGGAATAATAATAAAGTCATACCCTTTCAATTCTTTTTTTTTGCTATAAAGGGCCTCTCGAAAGACCCTCTTGACTCTATTTCTTTGTACTGCGGAACCCAACTTTTTGCTTGCATAAACTGCGTATCTTGGCCTTCCAATACTGTTTTCTTGGAAATAGAGCACCATTAAACGAGAGACGACCTTGTTTCCAGTGACAAAAAGCTCTTTCCTCGCCTTTCTATCTTGAAGCCTTGCAAGCCTAATGTGGACAGCAGGGGGTCTAGGGCT
>CAYJXH010000017.1:0-12844 GCA_964373975.1 uncultured Nitrospirota bacterium
CTTCTGTACGCGGCGTTGATTTTGACGTAGTCGTAGCTTAAATCGGATGTGAAGACCGTTGATGATCCATATCCTTCGTGCAAGTTTACGGTCAGACAAAGTTCTTTATTTTTTAGATAGGCGGCCACATGCGATTCCGCCTCTTTCCCTTGATAGACTCCGCCTCGAAGGAGCCGTGTCTTTCCGAAGATAATATCTAATTTCGCAAGATCAATCTTTTCCCTTGTGTTTCCAATGGCGGCGACAATCCGACCCCAGTTGGCATCTTGGCCGAAGAAGGCGGTTTTAACCAAGGTGGATTTCGCAATAGAAAAGGCTATTTCGCGTGCGGATTTGTTATTTTTCGCCCCCAAAACACGCACCTCGATAAACTTGGTTGCCCCTTCCCCGTCCTTTATAATCATCTTGGCCAACGCTAGACAGGCCGCTTCCAATAGCGTCACAAACTGTTGATAGGGCACCCCGATCTTTAAAATTGGACTTCCACCGGCACGGCCATTGGCTAAAAGAATAACCAAGTCGTTTGTGCTTGTCTCGCCATCTACCGTGGCGCAATTGAATGTGCGATCAGACGCCTCCCGCAATGCCTGTTGCAAAAGGTTAGGCGCAATGAGCGCGTCGGTTGTGAGAAATGCCAGCATGGTCGCCATGTTGGGGTGAATCATTCCCGACCCTTTTGCCATGCCCCCCACACAAACCTGTTTGGATCCCACCTGTGAAGACAAGGCAATTTCCTTTGTGAAGGTGTCGGTGGTGATGATGGCTAGGGACGCAGAATGGCCGCCCGCATGGCACGTTGCCCCATTTTCAGAAAGAGACGCAGTAAGTATCGGGATGGCGTTTTTTATTTTTTCGATAGGGAGCGGTTCCCCAATGACGCCCGTTGATGCGACAAAAACGAGTTTTTCAGATATTCCCAAAGCGGACGCAGTAAGTTGCGCCATGGTTTTTGTATGCTCCATTCCGCGTGCGCCCGTTGCGGCATTGGCATTTCCACTGTTGCAGATAATCGCTTGTGCTTGCTTCCCACGAAGCCTGATCTTATTAAAAACAATTGAGGACGCCGGACAATTATTTTTTGTAAAGACTGCGGCGACAGCGCATGGCATTTGCGAAAAGATGAGTGCCAAGTCGGGCCGGCCGTTCTTTTTTATTCCCGCAGAAATTCCGGCGGCAGTAAATCCTTTAACTGCCGTAACCCCTCCTCCTTTTATTATTTTTTGAATGGGCATTATGGGTTCTTTAGGGGAAAAAAGGAGGCGCGGTCAAGCCCAATGGCTCCTCCCAGCCCATCATGATGTTCATATTGTGAATCGCTTGTCCTGAAGCACCTTTTACGAGATTATCAATTGCGGAGATTAGAATAGCAGTTCTCCCTCCCGATGTTGCAAAGACGGCTATGTCACAAAAGTTGGAACCCTTCACATCCCTTAAATTAGGGGCATGATCCATCAATCGAATAAAAAACTCACTGCTGTATTCAGCCAGAACTTCTTCCAACTGATCTTGGGTCATCTTCCGTTTTAAGGGAAGATAGATCGTTGTGAGTATGCCCCGATTGACCGGCAAGAGGTAGGGGGTGAAGATTATCTTCGCTTCGCAGGGGTCGCACCCCTCGCAGGGGTCGGACCCCTCAAATGACGCGATCTCCTGCTCTATTTCGGGAATGTGCCGATGCGTTCCCACATTGTAGGCAGAAAACCCTTCATTTACTTCTGGAAAATGGGTGGCCTCATTGGGTGATCGTCCCGCGCCTGTGACGCCCGATTTGGCATCAATAATAATCTCTCGCGCTGTATCAACGACTCCCGATTTTAAAAATGGATAGAGGGGGAGAAGCGCCCCCGTGGGATAACAGCCGGGATTGGCTATTAAACAAGCCTTCGCGATTTTTTTTCGGTATATTTCAGGAAGACCATACACTGCTTTTTTAAGCAGTGCGGGTTGTTGATGCGGGGCACTGTACCATTTTTCATATACTTTTACAGACTGCAAGCGATAGTCTGCAGAAAGATCAATGACTTTCTTTCCGGAGTTGATCCAATGTGAAACAGGTTTCATCGCTTTTGTGTGCGATAAAGCGGAGAAGATTAAATCGGCATTTTCTGCGACACGGTCTGCATCAAATTTTTCAAGGGTCAGATCGGAAAACCCCTTTAAAAATGGAAGACGGCCAGCAAGAGGCTCCCCGGATGATTGCTCCGAAGTCACACAGACAATTTCTACTTTTGGGTGCGATACCAAAAGCCGAATAAGTTCAGCCCCAGTATATCCGGTTGCACCTGCAATTGCTATTTTTAACATATAAAATCCATAAAAAAAGGGGGGAGGCCAACAAGAGATGCGCCCTCCCCCCCTTTACATGAAGAACTATCTTCGTTTTATCGCTTGGTCCATTGGAACTTCTTGCGAGCACCTTTCTGGCCATATTTCTTTCTTTCTTTCTCACGCGAGTCGCGCGTTAGAAGACCCTCTTTTTTAAGATTGAGTCTTAAATCAGGAGAGATCGCAAGAAGCGCCCTTGAAATTCCATGTCGTGTGGCCCCAGCTTGTCCTGAAAGTCCACCGCCGCAGACATTCACAAACACATCGTATTGACCCACGGTCTCGCTAGTCTGAAAGGGAAGAGCAAGATCTAAACGCCAAGCAGACCGCGGAAAGTATTCATCCGATGGGCGCCCATTGACGACAATAGCCCCCTGACCTGCGGTTAAGATTACACGCGCAATGGCTCGCTTCCGCCTTCCAGTGGCGCAATAACGTGTGACAGAGGATGAACTATCTTTTATAGCAGATTTTTTTTCAGTCATGCGTTTTCCATTAGATTCTTTATTGGTTTAGGATTCTGTGCCTGATAGGGATGGGTTTCCCCGGCGCAGACTCGAAGTTTTTTAGCCATTGCGTTGCCCAATTTTGTTTTTGGAAGCATTCCGGTAATTGCATCAGTAACCATACCCTCTGGTTTTTCCTTATACCGTTTTGAGGCGGGAATTGCTTTTAATCCGCCAATATAACCAGAATGATGATAGTATATCTTTTTCTCAAGTTTCCCAGCCGTCAGAACGATTTTAGAGGCATTGATGATTACAACATGATCGCCTAAATCTTGGTTGGGGGTAAAGGTGGGCTTATGCTTCCCTCGCAGAATCGCGGCAACTTTTGCGGCCATGCGACCCAAGACCAGACCCTTAGCGTCTACGAGAAACCACTCTTTTTTAATATCAGCTTCTTTGAATGAAATTGTTTTCACGATACTTCCTTAATTGGACTTCCTTAAATTGGCTTCCTTAATTTTTTGAAACGTGACCTCCGACATAATCGTATAAACGACAGACACTTGTCAAGCCCCCAAATTCACTTGATTATAGATACATGGTTAAAGTAGTATCTCTCGTATGAAAAAACAAACAGGCGAACGTTTTCTTAAATTCATCGGCATATCGCTCTTGCTCGTGTTCTGTCTGTTATTGCCGCTACGCCCGCTTGCTGAAGAAATCCCTCCTGCCCCCGCCACGGAAGGAAACGCTGGTCTTCGATCTTGTAATGAAGGCGAAGATGTTCAGAAATGTATCAAGCGGTTAAGGAAAAAGCCTCGTGGCATGTCTCAAATGAAAAAAAGCAGTCTGAAAGAGTATGAATCTACGAAAAAAGACATAGCACCGCTAGATGAGGGTTTTGTTACAAGACGACGTCTTCCTTCTGACGATCAAGAACCCTCTTCTTTTGAGAACTATGTTCGGGGGTCTGCGCCTTCTGAAATCTCCATGAAGAAGAGGGAGAAAGGTAAAGAAGACGAAGAGGTTCAGGGGTCTGCCCCTTCTGAAATCTCCATGAAGATTGGTCAGTTTGGGTATGACCTGTTTGACGAATCCCCAACGACTTTTGCCCCTGCGGAGTCACTCCCTGTTGGGCCTGATTATCTGCTTGGGCCTGGAGATGAACTGCTGATTGCCCTTTGGGGAAAGATCAATCTTGATTACGAATTGGTTATTGACGCGGAAGGAAAAGTTGCCGTTCCCGAAGTGGGGATTTTACATTTATCAGGACTGACTTTTTCGGGTGCAAAGAGTGTTATTGAAAAAGAGCTGTCGCGTTACTATCGGGCCTCTGAAATAAAAATGAATATCAGTATGGGCGATCTCCGATCCGTGCGGGTTTTTGTTGTGGGGAAGGTTCTCTACCCCGGGAGTTACACACTGTCATCGTTCTCAACGCTCATTAACGCCCTTTTTGCGTCGGGGGGGCCGAGTAAGTCAGGCTCGATGCGTGACATACAGGTCAAGCGAAATGGGGAGACCGTTACCCATTTCGACCTCTACGATTTTCTCCTCAAAGGGGATAAGACAAAAGATGTTCGGCTTCAGCCAGAAGATGTGATTTTCGTTCCGCCAGTGGGGCCGATGGCTGGCATTGCAGGGGATGTAAAAGTGCCCGCTATCTACGAGATGAAAGAGGAAACCTCCTTGCTCGATTTGGTCGCAATGGCTGGGGGCCTCACACCAACAGCCTTTAAAGGCCGCGCGCAAATTCAAAGGGTGCAAGATCATCACCTCATCACATTGCTTGAAAAGGACCTAACCAGCGCAGAGGCATCAAGTCGTTTTCCTATTAAAGATGGCGATATTGTTCGGATATTCCCCGTGATTGAAAAGAAAGAGGTTGTGCGCGTTTTTGGCGCTGTCGGAAATCCGGGAGAGTTTGGCATAGAGAATGGAATCACAAAAATAAAAGAAGTGCTATCCCAGAGCGGAGGTTTACGTTATTACGCGCTCAACGAGGCAGAGCTGACACGGGTTCGTATTACGCAATTGGGGCCTGAAACAACAAAAATACAGATTGACCTTCAAAAGGCGATGACGGACGATCCGTCGCATAATATCTTATTGGAGAGCAACGATTATCTTCTCGTAAAGACAGTGCCAGAGTGGCGGATTTACAAAACGGTTACGATTCAGGGACAGGTCAAATTTCCAGAAAGTTATACCCTCTCAAAAGGAGAAACGCTTTCGTCTCTTATTGAACGCGCCGGAGGGGTTTTGAATAAGGGATTTTTAAAGGGGGCCATTTTTACAAGAAAATCTGTGAAGGAACTCCAAAAAAAACAGCTCACAGAAAGAATAGACCGCCTTGAACAGCAGTTGTTATTAAGCGGGGCGGTGGAGACAGCCGTGTCTTCCGAATCGGCCCTTTTGGAAAAAGGCGCAATGGAACAACGGAAGGAACTGCTATTCAGATTACGCACCATCGAGCCTATCGGTCGCATTAGCATTGAGATTGATCCGATTGAAAATCTAAAAGGCTCTCCCTCGGACATCGTATTAGAAGAAGGCGACTCGCTTTTTATTCCGGAGAAACCCTCTTCCGTGCAAGTGATGGGTTCCGTTTATAATCAGGGGAGTCATCTTTACTCCAAAGAAGTGTCAATATCTGACTATATTAAAAAATCAGGCGGGATGGGGAAAGAGGCTGATGTTGATGAGATCTATGTTCTGAAAATAAATGGTACCGCAATGAGTCGGCGCGTAGAAAGCGGATCGTTTTTCTCGGGCGGATTTATGGGTTTAAACCTCGATCCCGGAGATACGATTGTCGTCCCAGAACAGATCACCCAGACCCCATGGCTAAGAGAGGTCAAAGATTTTACCCAAATACTTTATCAGATTGCCGTAACGGCCGCAGTTGTGCTTAGACCTTGAAACCTACTTGCTTTTTCCTCGTTGTCGGTATCCTCTTTCTGACTGCGCCTATGGCGCGAGGATCGGGTGTGGCAGAACTCTCCCTCACATCGCTCTATCTAAACGGCATTGATAGTTCCCAAACAAGATCGGGCATGAAAGCTTCCCAACACAGTCTCACCTACAATAACGAAGGGATCGTGTCGGAAGAAGGGCAAAATTATTACTTGCGGATTCCTTTCTCTGGCCATCTGTCGCATTTTGAACTGTTCTTGGAACCGCTTTTTTCGATCAATCAGAATACACAGGGAACGATTCATAAGGGGTATCTGCGCCTTACAACATCATCTTTTAATTTCGACATTGGCAAAGAGAGCTTGTGGTGGGGACAGGGGACGCACGGGGGTTTATTTCTAACGAATAATGCCGAACCCCTGCCAATGCTTCGGTTGTTTAATCCGAATCCCACAATTCTTCCGGGCATCTTTCGTTATTTGGGGCCATTTCAGTTTGACATTTTTATTAGTCAACTTGAAGCGGATCGGGTGGTCCCAAAACCTTATTTCCAAGGAACGCGGCTTACTTTTAAACCCCTCGCAGGGGTGGCGCCGCATC
Source organism: uncultured Nitrospirota bacterium (assembly GCA_964373975.1). Taxonomy (GTDB): domain Bacteria; phylum Nitrospirota; class Nitrospiria; order SBBL01; family SBBA01; genus JACPZM01. The sequence continues at coordinate 6,291 of CAYJXH010000017.1, forward strand.
CAATTTTAGATGTGGGTCTTACGCGAACGATCATTATGGGCGGAGAGGGGAGGCCGGGAATCAATCCTTCCAAGTTTCTCACGATCTGGTTTGGGGAGAACAAGGAGGGGGAAGACGAGCTTTCTAACTCGATTGCAGGCGTTGATTTTAGGCTGACTTTTCCCAAGGCGCAATTTTACGGAGAGGTAGGGGGAGAAGATGAAGCCGGGGGGTATCCTTCAAAAGATGCGTTTCTATTGGGGATTTATCTTCCTGAAAATAGCTTCCGAATAGAATATGCCGACCTCTCAAATCCCTCGTGGTATATACATGGCACTTATCAGTCTGGGTACACTTATAAAGGGCGTATTTTAGGGCATCATGTTGGGGGAGCGGGGAAAGACCTTTTCTTTGAAAAAGGGGTGATAAGCACAGATAGGGTGACAGGCAAGATCCATTTGGATTATGAAGAACGCGGCATTACAACACAGCCTGTTACAGAAAGGCATTATCAGATGGGAACAGCATGGAGACTTACTGCGGGAAAAATGATGATTCCGTGGACAGCGCATATTACTTTTGCGTATGATTGGATTCGCAATGCGGGGCATACGCCAAAAATAAATCAAGAGAATGCCCTATTTGGTTTTTCGTTAGTAGGACAAATATGAATGAAGAAAATAGCGACACAGATGAGATCAACCTGTTTGAGCTTTGGCAGGTGCTTGTTAAGCGGAAGCGATTGATAGGCTTTATTGTGGGAAGTGCCGCTATGGTTTCCCTTATTGTAAGCCTTCTGCTTCCAAAAATTTATGCGGCCACGACATCTGTTCTTCCGCCACAGCAAGACACGATGGGCATGTCTATGGGACTACAACAGGCCGCAGGAGGAGGGGCAGGGTTAGGCGGATTGGCGGGCGGTCTTTTGGGTATGAAAACCCCGATGGATTTATGGGTGGGTATTTTAAAGAGTAACGCAATTCGAGACGCTATTATCAATCGCTTTGAGCTCAAGAAACTATTTGATGTTGAAACAATAGAAGATGCGCGGCTAAGATTGAATGGTGTTGTCAAAGTTGTTAAGGCAAAGGAAGATATTCTCTCTATTACCGTGGAGGATGAAAGCCCAGAGAGGGCGGCGCAAATTGCAAACGCTTTTGTGGAGGAACTCGATAAAATCAACCGAAGCAATGTGATGACTTCTGGTAAGCGGACGCGGCTTTTTCTGGAAAAACGACTTCGGGAGGCGAAAGAAGAGGTGATTAAAACGGAAGTCGCAATGAAGGTGTTTCAGGAAGACAGCAAAGCGGTGAAACTCGATGAACAGTCCAAGGCCATTATCGGGGCGATTGGTAAGGTTCGGGGGGAACTGATGGCAAAAGAAGTTGAATTACAGACGATGCTTTCCTTTGCGACCCCCACCCATCCTCAAGTACAGCTATTACAATCGGAAGTCACAGGCTTAAGAGGTCAGATGCGTGAAATGGCCGAAGGGAAAAAAGGCCGCAAGAATGACCCATTCCCTCCTGAACAAAAAGATATTTTTATTCCGACCGAGAAAATTCCAGACTTGGGTCTTCAATATGCCCGGCTTTTTCGCGATGCAAAGGTACAAGAGACCCTTTATGGCTTGCTCACGCAACAGTATGAATTGGCGCGTATTCAAGAAGCAAAAGATAGCCCCACCGTACAGGTGCTCGATGTGGCAAAAGCCCCCGAAAAGAAAACGCGGCCCAAAAAGGCCCTAATTATCCTGCTCTCTACGACGACTGCCGCGTTTCTTTCTGTCTTTCTTGCTTTCTTCTTGGAGTTTCTGGACAAGGGTCGGAACAGGAGACATGAGTAAAAAAGTAAAAACACCCAAAAACAAGCCAATTGAAGATGTCATTATGCAACCACCTTCCTCTGCACCTCCATCTGATTTACCGCTGGTTGTTTTCTTTTCCATTCTTGCCGTTTTTTTTACGCTAGCCTTTGTCTTTGCGACGATGGTGCCCTATTTTCAGATGACGGCCTATTTGAAAGGTATTCGGACAGGGTGGGTTCAAAAAGTGATTAAAAATGATTTTATCTTCTCGCCATACACTTATGCCCAGCGTGTTATACGGTATGAGTTTTTAAAACATCTTGAAGAGCAAAACATTGGGGCAGGCGATATTTCCCTGCTAGATGGCGCGATTGTTAAAATGGAAGAGTCTGTGAAGATAGAAGGTTCTTCCCCCTATCAATACATTCGGCTGGGTCGTGCTATGGAGAGAAAGGTTGAGATTCTTCGTGATCCCGCATACTTTAAGCAGGCGGAATTGTATTATAAAAAAGCAATGACATTATCTCCCAAAAGGCAGGAGACGTCTTATGCCTATGGGCTGTCTCTTATTCGGCAAGGCAGGGATCGGTCGGATGAATCCGTATTGGTTCTCACAGCGGCACTCGATAAAAGCATTCCGATTTCTTATTATTATTTGGCATTGGCCGAGTTTAATTCGGGCAAGAAACTGTATATCAATTCTTTAGAACACATGGAGTTTTTCTTCGCAACAAAACTAGGCAACCCGGACAAACATGCCTCGCAGGATGTCTATGAAAAATTATTTCAGTCTTTTTACAGCACACAAGATCAAAAAAGAGTGCACATTACCGCCACCCGTCTGATAGAACTTACCGGTGATCCAAAAGGGCAGTATTCCAAACTGATTGATCTTATCAACAAGAACAACGCACTGCCCACCCTGCAATTTAATCAGTATAAATTGTCTGGCGTGGGCGGGTGATGATCTTTTCGCGTATTACTGTTATGATGGGGTATCGTTTCCGCGAGACCCTGTTATTAGCGGTTTATATTTACAAATAAGGAGATTGCCGATGGCCGAAAAAGAAGGATCATTTACGATTGGCATGATTGGACTGGGATATGTAGGGCTTCCTCTTGCTGTTGAATTTGGGAAGAAATATAAAACCATCGGTCTTGATATCAATAAAACAAGAATAAAAGAGTTAAAGGAAGGTGTGGATATGACCATGGAGGTTTCTTCCGAGGCGCTCAAGACGGCAGAACGGCTTACGTATACCTCCAATCTTTCTGATGCGAAGTCGTGCAATTTTTTTATCATTACGGTCCCCACGCCGATTGACGCTTACAAACGGCCTGATCTTACTGCCATTATTGGGGCAACGACGGCTGTGGCTTCCATCCTTAAAAAAGGGGATATCGTTGTGTATGAATCAACTGTTTATCCGGGGCTTACCGAAGAGTTGTGTGTTCCGCTTTTGGAAGAGAAATCAAATCTAAAATTTAATCAAGACTTCTTTGTCGGCTACTCTCCTGAACGAATCAATCCGGGCGATAAGGAACATACCGTCACTAAAATCTTAAAAATCGTTTCGGGTTCCACGCCCGAGACGCTGGATAAAGTAGATTTTGTCTATCGTTCGATTATTACTGCGGGCCTGCATCGCGCAGAATCCATTCGTGTTGCGGAAGCGGCCAAGGTGATTGAAAACACACAGCGTGATGTGAATATCGCCCTGATCAATGAATTGGCCCTGCTTTTTAATAGGCTTGGAATTGACACGGACGACGTTCTAAAAGCGGCCCGAACCAAATGGAATTTCTTGCCCTTCACCCCCGGTTTAGTTGGCGGGCATTGTATTGGGGTTGATCCTTATTATCTGACCCATAAAGCACAGGAGATTGGGTTTCATACAGATGTCATTCTTTCGGGGCGGCGGGTGAACGACAGCATGGGAAGCTATGTGGCAGGAGAGGTTATCAAGCTGATGACCCGGAAGAAAATCCAAGTGTATGAAAGCCACATACTGGTGTTGGGGCTGACGTTTAAAGAAAACTGCCCTGACATTCGGAATACGCGTGTGGTGGATATTATCAATGAACTGCAACAATATCATGTTCATGTTGATATCCATGATCCTTGGGCCAATCGAGAAGAAGTCACCAAGGAATATAAAATAACTTTAACGTCGAAGCCGCAGGAACATCATTATGACGCGGTGATTCTCGCCGTCGCGCACAATCAATTTTTGAAATGGACGCGCGACTATTTGTATAGCCTTGTGAAAGAAGAATCGGTGATCTACGATGTGAAACATCTGTGGGATCGAACATGGGTTGATGGGAGACTGTAAAATGAGGCTATTGGTCACTGGGGCCGCTGGCTTTATCGGATCGCATCTCGCAACACGGCTCTTGGCCGAAGGCAACAGCGTTGTTGGCATTGATAATCTCAACGACTACTACGATGTGCAATTAAAGGACGATCGTGTGGAACGGCTAGAGAAAAATCCGAACTTCCAATTTATTAAATTGGATATCGCGGATAAAAAAGGGATGGAAAGCCTTTTTACTGGGGAGCGTTTTGACCGCGTGTTCCATCTTGCGGCACAAGCGGGGGTGCGATATAGCCTGACCCATCCGCATGTCTATATTGAAAGCAATCTCGTTGGGTTTTTGCATATTCTGGAGGGATGCCGCCATAGCGCTGTTCCCCATCTCATTTACGCTTCGTCTAGTTCGGTCTACGGTGCAAATACCAAGATGCCCTTCGCAGTCTCTGATTCTGTTGATCACCCTGTCTCTCTTTATGCCGCCACAAAAAAGGCCAATGAATTGATGGCGCATTCTTATTCGCACCTCTACAAAATGCCTACAACAGGTCTGCGTTTTTTTACCGTGTATGGCCCATGGGGACGTCCTGATATGGCCCTGTTCCTATTTACAAAGGCAATTCTTTCAGGCAGGCCCATTGATGTTTTTAATTATGGAGAGATGGAACGCGACTTTACTTATATTGACGATATCATCGAAGGCGTGGTACGGGTTGGTGAAGCGATTCCACCGTCTGTGCCCCCTGCCGCGCCCTATAGAGTTTTCAATATTGGGAATCATCGCCCTGTTTCTTTAATGAGCATGATTGATCTTTTGGAAAAAGAGATTGGGAAGAAGTCAGAACGCCGACTGCTCCCCATGCAGGCAGGTGATGTCCAAAAGACCTTTGCCGATGTGGAGGATCTCATTGCGGTTACAGGATTCTCACCTGTGATTCCAATTGAAGAAGGCATTAAACGATTTGTGAAGTGGTATAAAGCGTATTATCATGATGCCAAATGAAAGACACGTTGGAGATAATCAATCGGATGCGGGCGGATGGCGTTATCGGAAAATACGCCATTGGCGGAGCCGTGGGTGCAACATTTTACCTTGAGCCTTCCGCCACACTCGACATTGATGTTTTTGTTGTACTCCAAAAAATACCCGGAAGTTTACTGGTTACCCTTACCCCGATTTACAGCTATCTTACGGCGCACGGTTGCCAGATTCAAGGTGAATATATCATCATTTCAGAATGGCCAGTGCAGTTTCTTCCTCCCGGTGATGCGTTAGGCGAGGAAGCGATAGATCAAGCGATAGAAACGTCCGTAGAAGGGATGCAGACATGGGTAATGACCGCAGAGCATTTGGTGGCCATGGCTCTCAAAACGGGTCGCCCAAAAGATTTTGTCCGTATTTTGCAATTTATTGAAAGCGGTGTGCTAGATGCCGACAGACTCGATAAAATTCTCTTACAACATGGATTGCTTGCGCAATGGGAACAATTCGGGCATAAGTTTCTTGAGGACAATAGATGAGTGATTGGATGCGCGACATATTAGAAAGCAAACGCGCGATGCGAAATCATCTTGCAGTACTACCCTTTTCTGAAAAGGCCAAACTTCTGGAGAAGCTTCGTGATCGTAGCCTTGCAATTGCGTCTGCTTCACTGCGCCGTCAGATTATCCCCCCGAAGCCGATGAGCCAACCGATAGAATAGAAGTCAAATCTCGGCGAGAACAAGTCGAAGAGGCATTAGCAGAAATAGAACACCAGTCGCGCACACGATTACGCGATGAGCCATATTATTTTTGCGCAGAGCCTAGAGCCTGTAGGGTTTCTTTTTCTGACTGGCCGCGACCGACTTAGCAATCCAATCATAAAGACGCTCGCGATCCTCCATAATTTCTGATGGAACAAGCCAATACGACAGGGCAATCGGCTTTCCATCCTTTTTTGAGTACACGAAGGGATGACTCTCCATTCGTTCAAATTCGGGACGGTTTCCATCATCCACTTTAAAATAGAGTTCTCCCTCTAGGATGATGCCAAAAACAATGCCGTCTTTGTAAATCGCCCACCCGCCAAACATGGCGCGGCTGGTGATCCCACGGAGTTCTTCCAAAATATCGTAAACGATGTAGTCGTGAAATGATTTATCTTTTGCCATATTATTTCAAGAAATTCTTGGGGGTATCGGCAAGGCGCCTTCGTGTTTCAGCAGTTTCTTTTTGACGTCCGGGCCGCCATAAGAATAGTTTCCAATTTTACCGTTTGATGGAATGACGCGGTGGCACGGTATTTTGATCGGCATGGGATTGGCCCTACAAGCCGAACCCACAGCGCGCGCCGCTTTTGGATGTCCAATGAGCAAAGCAATTTGCCCATAAGTGCGCGTTTCCCCGCGCGGAATCGTGAGTAATGCCCGCCAGACTTTCTGCTGAAAAGGAGTTCCGTCAGGTAATTTCAT